>CAYYUS010000667.1:0-2125 GCA_964474925.1 uncultured Akkermansia sp.
CTATTTTGGAAGAATTGTTCTTTTCTTTTTTGTTTTGCGCGCTTAACCCAAAAGATATCATTAAGCATGCTATCAGTAATCTTGTTATCATGTTAAATTATTATTAAGTAAAAAAACTAACCTAAGGCCTCATTAATGTCGGGTAATTTACCAAATCTTTGAAGTGTTCTTACGTGCGAAGTTAAGGCTTCCATAAACGTTTCATTCTCTAAATAGGGAACGCCAAATTCTTCTGCGGTGGTTTTTACTATCTCGGAAACAGCAGGGTAATGCACATGACAAATGGTTGGGAATAAGTGATGCTCTACTTGAAAATTTAAACCGCCAACATACCATGAGATCCATTTACTTCGGCGCGAGAAATTTACAGTTGTATTCATTTGGTGTACAGCCCAATTATTCTCAATCGTATCATCACTATTTGGTAAAGGATGTGACGTACCTTCAACCGTATGCGCCAATTGAAAAATAACAGTTAAAACTTGCCCGCCAATAAAGTGCATAAGTAAAAAACCTACAACAACTTGCCATAATGGTAAATGAAAGAAAAACACCGGTACAAAAATGATAGCTAAGAAGTAAATTATTTTACTAAGCAAGATCTTTACAAAGATCACGCGATTCTGTTCAGGGGTGCTTTTATTAACGCCGTCTTTTGTATACTTATTGAATTGAACAAAATCTTTTAGCAGTGTCCAATACAAACTAAGGATACCATAAAAAAAGAAGGCATACACAAATTGTAGTTTATGATACCATTTTACATTAGTGTGAGGTGAAAAACGTAATACAAGTTTATCATCAATATCATCATCCAAATTAATGATGTTTGTATAGGTATGATGCATTAAATTGTGTTGTAGCTTCCAGTTAAATACCGAACCTCCAAGTAAATTAAGTGAGTGTCCTAACCAGTAATTAACTTTATGACTTGATGAATAAGCGCCATGATTAGCATCGTGCATTACACTCATTCCAACACCGGCTAAACTAAAGCCCATGATGGTCCATAAAAGCATAGAGATGCCAAAGGAGGGTTTAAGCGTAAGTAAAAGCACAAAAGGCACAATATATCCCGCCAATAAAATGATGGTTTTAATTACCATTTGCGCGTTGTAATGTTTCGAAAGATTTTTTTCTTTAAAGTAAGAGTCAACTCTTTTGCGTAAGGTTGCAAAGAAGATCGTTTTGTCCTTATCCGCGTCTATAAAACGTACTGTTGTAGTAGCCATGATGTGTTATTTAAAGCTTGCCAAAGATACCTATATATTGCGAGTTTTAAATATGTTTTCTTCAAATTAACAATGTTAATAGTTTCTTAATTATTTGAAAATAAATAAGTTAATAAGAGCTAAAGAAAGTCTTGATCTAAGAGATAGTTTCGTTCAAAGAGGGCATTTTTCCGAATCTCTGAAGCGTTCGCACATGCGATCTAAGGGCCTTCCAAAGCGTTTTGTTCTCTAAGTAAGGAATTCCAAACTCTTTTGCAGTTGATCGCACTATGCCGGCTATGCGTGGGTAATGCACATGACAAATGGTTGGAAACAGATGATGCTCTACCTGAAAATTCAAACCACCAACATACCAAGAGATGAATTTATTGTCTTGCGAAAAATTAACCGTGGTATTCATTTGATGAATAGCCCAGTTGTTTTCTATATTTCCGGTTTCATTTGGAATAGGGTGTGAAGCTTCTTCAACAGTATGAGCTAGTTGAAAAATAACAGCCAATAAGATCCCTGAAATAAATTGCATAGTAAGATATCCAATAACATAGGTCAAAACCGGCATTTTAAGAACACTAAGGGGGAGTACAAAAAAAATAAGAACATAAACCACTTTGCATAAAATGATCTTTCCAAGAATGAGTTTGTTCTTTGCTTTTGTTGATTTATTAACTCCGCTTTTGGTGT
The DNA here is from genome assembly GCA_964474925.1 of uncultured Akkermansia sp. Taxonomy (GTDB): domain Bacteria; phylum Bacteroidota; class Bacteroidia; order B-17B0; family Aurantibacillaceae; genus Aurantibacillus. The sequence goes on from CAYYUS010000667.1 coordinate 1,914, forward strand.
ATTTATGGAATTGAACAAAATCTTTCATAAAACTCCAATACAAGGTTAATATACCATAGAACAAGAACGCATAAATGAATTGAAATTTTTGAACCGACAATACTTTGGTGTGTGGCGAAAAACGCATGATGGCTTTATCTTCAATATCATCATCCATATGCACAATGTTTGTGTAGGTATGATGCATGATATTGTGTTGTAATTTCCAAGTG
>CAYYUS010000668.1:0-2122 GCA_964474925.1 uncultured Akkermansia sp.
AAAAGACCAAGCAAAAACAATCGATGCAATAAAGGAAAGTGCTAAGCTTACCAAAGCAGACGCGGGAAGATTGTTGTCGCCTATTCCAACAGCAGAGCATACAGGAATTGGATTAATCCTGGCATGACCAAAGCAAAACTTATTGATGCGATTGCGAGTAGTGCCAAACTTACAAAAGCAGATGCGGGTTAAATAGGAGGAGCGTGTTTGCAAAGGAAACCGTCTCGGGAAACTGAGGCGGTTTTTTATTTAGTGATGAATGAGAAGTAACGATACGACGCAAGCAATTACGGCAATTTCTGGATTAATTCACAAAATTCGGAAGCATCCTTCAGGTTTTCATAAGCGCCGTTTTCATAATATAGAATCTTTCCTTTGTCATCCATAATCAAAACCATTGGGTAAGATTTGGTTGTTATTTTTCTTTCATTACAAATCCCAGACACAAAATCATTCATATCATTTAAAAAGACAAAGTTCTTCACATCAAACTTTTTTCTTTTCAGACAATCCATAATGACCTTGTCAGTTTGATCGGAAACAAAAACATACCCTACATCTTTGTTCAAAGTGCCGGCTAACGAATCAAGCCAGGGTATTTCTTTTACACAAGGCATACACCAAGTTGTCCAAATATTCACGTAATAATATTTCCTGTTAGCAATGTTTTTGTCTTTTGCTTTTAATTTCGAAACAAAAGACTTCAAACCTTCTGACCAAGTTGTTTTTTCAATCACTCCTCCAAATGCTCTGTCCATTGCTTCAGTCTTAAGCGTTTGATTATGAATTTGGATAGCATCCCAAATAAAATAGCCATTAAAGCCTACCGAAATCACCAACAGTATTTTAATTATTACTTTCAATAATCTAAGTTCTTTAAAGTTTTTGTTGCCGAGAGCGAATTCAATCTCCTTATTAAGGCGGTGTCTCCACGAGGATTCCAGTATTTATAACTGTGATACAAAATATCACCTTTATTATCCATTAAGAGGTAATATGGTTTTACTTTCAAAGTCCTCGGATCTGGACATTCTGGATTTGGTTTAATAGTATCTTTCTTTCCACCAGGAGTAAAAGTTCTCCATTTTACCGGTTTCTCATTATAAACACCCGACATAAAATCATCCATTCCTCCCACGATTTTAAAAATTTTGAATTCAATACCGCGCCTTCTCAAAAACGACTTTGCAGCTTCTTCATCCATTTCCGTGGCAAATATGTAATCAAATGAATGCTGACCCGTTTCGTATGCTAACGAATCAAAAATTTTTAATGTTTTTTCCGCTAATAAATCAAATCTTAAACTATCCCAAAAACAAATTACTGCTGTCTTTTGCCCTGAATAAGTCTCTTTAAAATCGACCTTCATTTTGTTTTTATAAAATTTATACCCTTCCTTATGACTTATGGTCTTCCAAAAATTTAACGTCTTCTTATCATCAATTTCTTTTTTGTATTCCAGTTTCTTGACAAGAAAATAAATATTGAAGCCAATCGACATAACCAACAAATATGTAAATAAATGTTTTACCCTCATACTAACATCAAATTTAACAAATATTTACTTATTTCATAGAGACTAAACAAGACAACGTGATATGTTTGCTAACCATCTCTAAACTTATCTCTGCGGCAAACCAATTACTTTTTGGGTTGAGTGGTATATTCAGAAACTCGGCACTCTTTCTGTCACATCCTAAGGGAGAGTATTAATAAAATTAGTTATTGGTAAAGCATCTTTTACTGAATTTATGGATCCACAATAGAAGGCCAATATTTCGCCGTTTTTTTTTATGATAAGATGTGTTGGAAATCGCATTCCCTCGACACCAATTTCACGAAAAATGGATGCAATAAAATCTAGCATTTCATTCGCAAAAGCGAAATGTGTTAACTGTAGTCTTTTTCTCTTTAAAAAACTGTTTACTGCCAAGTCGCTATGAGGAGAAGCGAAAACATAACTTATGTCTTTATTTATATGACCCGGCAAAGTGTCTAAAAATGGTAATTCTTCAGTACATGGTGGGCAATTAATAGCCCAAATATTTATATAGATATATTTTTTGATATTTTTTGACGTATCAGCTTTCTTGAATTTAGCACTAAAGGTTTTAAAGCATTG
>CAYYUS010000669.1:0-2118 GCA_964474925.1 uncultured Akkermansia sp.
AATGCGTCTTGGCTCTTCAGTTAATCTTAGGTCTTTCATCATTTGCTGCATAATGCGGCTCACATGGCGTTCTGGATCTGTAATGGCAATTTGTTTGTCTTGCTCTTGTTTGTATTCTTTACTATTTCTCCAGCATAGATCTAATAGTTTTTTCTTATCACCAATTTTTGGAATATAATATTCGCAATCAGGTAATTTAATTTCCGGCTCAAATGGTAAAATGATCTCTTTACTTTTTGAATTATATCTTCCGCGTAATTCTACCATGGCAAATACCAAAAGTTCTTCATCGGTCTCTTCCAGTTTTTTTCGCAGTTCAATAGTTTGACTTTGCACAATAGTTCCATTTACCACTTTAAAATAGGTAATGTATCCCGATTTTTCATCACTCACAATATTAAACACATCGGTATCTGTAATAGTAGGATGCACAATGGTGGATTTGCTTTGAAAAGCCTCCAGCATCTCTACGCGCTGTTTTAATTCTTCGGCTTTTTCAAAGTCTAAACTTTCCGCCTTTTTTTTCATTTGAGAAGTAAGTTCTCTAATAGCAAAATGAATATCACCCTTAATGATCTCGCGAATTTCTTTCATATCTGCATTGTACTCTTCTTCTTTCTGAAATCCAACACAAGGTGCTTTGCAATGCCCAATATGATATTCTAAACACGGACGAAATTTTCCTTTGTCAATATTTTCTTGCTTCAAGTCGTAGCTGCAATTTCGTAAAGGAAAAGTTTCGCGAACAAAATCCAATAAATTGCGCATTACTTTTACATTAGCGTACGGACCAAAATACTCTGAGCCATCTTTTATTTTTTTGCGTGTATAAAATATGCGGGGAAACCGCTCATTCTTAATAATGATCCATGGATAGGTTTTATCATCGCGTAAATTAACATTGTAACGTGGCTTTAAACTCTTAATTAAATTGTTCTCCAACAATAAAGCATCCAATTCTGTTTCTACTTTAATGGTCTTGATATCTACTATCTTTTTAACCATTAATGTTAAACGGTTATTCCCATGTTCCTTGGTAAAATAACTACTTACCCTCTTTTTCAGGTTCTTAGCTTTTCCTACATATAAAAGGTTGTTGTCCTTATCAAAATACTGGTATACGCCCGGTGTTTCGGGCAGTACTTTAAGAGTGGTTAAAATATGGTCGGGAAAGGCAGGAATCACAGGTTAAAGTTATTAAATACTTTGCCAATTTTTGATATATTTACTACATAAATCAATCCTATGAAAAAAGTTATTGTTCTATTACTGAGTTTGGTGTTTGTTGCCCAGGCTCAAAACCCCTTAAAACCGGAAGATAAATTGCCATTGAGCCCAAAAGTAAAAAAGGGAGTTCTTAAAAATGGCATGTCGTATTATATAGAAAAAAACACCAAGCCTGAAAATAGAGCAGAATTGCGCTTGGCGGTAAATGCGGGTAGTACTATGGAAAATGATGACCAACAAGGTTTGGCGCATTTTGTAGAGCACATGGCTTTTAACGGATCAAAGAATTTCAAGAAAAACGATTTAGTAAATTATTTGGAGAGTATTGGAACAAAGTTTGGTCCGGATTTGAACGCGTACACCAGTTTTGATGAAACGGTATATATGTTACAGATCCCAACCGATAAAAAAGATATAGTAGACAAAGGTTTATTGATCTTAAAGGATTGGTCGTGTAACCTGAGTTTTGACAGTGTAGAAATTGAAAAAGAGCGAGGTGTTGTAATGGAAGAATGGCGTTTAGGACAAGGAGCTATGGAACGCATGAACCGTAAAACATGGCCGGTGATGTTCAAAGATTCGCGTTATGCCGAGCGTTTACCAATTGGAAAGCCAGATATCTTAAAAAATTGTAAGCAAAGTTTATTAAAGCAGTTTTATAAGGATTGGTATCGCACCGATCTTCAAGCGATAATTGTTGTTGGAGATATTAATGTAGAGGAAATGGAAAAAAAGATCATTGAGGTTTTTTCTGATATTCCTGCGCCGGTAAATCCAAAGCCAATTAAAATGTGGGAAGTTCCTGATCAAAAGGATTTTCGTGTAGCAGTGGCAAGTGATAAGGAATCTCCTTACAACATGATCCAATTGGCTTACATGCAGTCGGAAAAT
>CAYYUS010000670.1:0-2117 GCA_964474925.1 uncultured Akkermansia sp.
TTAAATACAGAGCAAGTGATCGAACTTAAAAAATTAGATACCTAAGCTAACTAAAAATTGGAGATAGAAGGAGCTGCAAACGTTCTTTCAAAACATCGTCCTATCATTATGTGTGAAGTGATCAAAGGATTTATTGAAAAGGAAATGGAAGCTATTTTAAGCGCAAATAATTACCTTTTTTATGCCGTTAACCAAAACGGTTTAGTAAAAGTAAATTCGCTTCAAGTAGAAAAAGGAAAATTGGATTTTTTCTTTGTTCCCAAAGAGAAAGAGAATCTTGTGAGTGAGCTTTTAAGTTCCAAATAATATAATAAATACAGGGGTTATTGACAATTTCTAGAATTTTTTAACCACCTATCAATCAAATACATATAAATGTATTTTCTTGGGCTTTTCCCTAAAAAAACAATATCTTTATTAACTAATACCTTTTTTTTGAGTATACAACATGAGTGAATTTGATGATGAAGGAATGAATGATAAGGAGTTTGAGGAGATACTGAAACGTTTCGAGAATATGATCAACAATGGCGAGGCATCTTTTTTTGATGCCGATGAGCTTGAGGAGGTTATTGAATACTATATGCAGTGGCTTAATTACGAAATGGCAAAAAAAGCCATCGATTACGGCATAGCGCACTATCCTTTTTCATCAATTCTAAAAATAAAAAAAGCGCAGTATTTATCAACGCAGCATTTTACTCATGAAGCATTGAATATGCTTAACGAGATCGAGCAAATAGAGAATAGCAATTTTGATCTTTACATGACACGTGGATATATCTACAGTCAGATGGGTTTAGGTGAACAAGCCATAGAGAATTTTAAAAAAGCAATTCCATTAGCCGAATTTAAAGATGAAGTTTATGTGGCCTTAGGAATTGAATTTTTAAATGAAGACAAACCCGATGATGCTTTGTTCTATTTCAAAAAGGCCATCAAAATAAATCCTAAGAACGAAACAGCTTTAAATGAGATCTCTTTATGTTTTGATCTTACATCAAAAAGTGAAGAAGCAGTTTCTTTTTTTTCGGCCTATATTGAAAATAATCCATACAGTTATTACGCATGGTTCAATCTGGGCCTTTCATTTGGCCGTTTAGGTTTATTTGAGAAAGCCATCGATGCCTACGATTATTCAATTGCTATTAACGAACAATTTAGTTCGGCCTATTTTAATAAAGCAAATTCATTAGCGCAATTAAAACGTTATCCCGAAGCCATTGCGGTTTATAAGGAAACTTTAAAATACGAAGAAGGAGATCCTATTACGTATTATTACATTGGTGAGTGCTACGAAAATTCGGAAGATTATGAAAACGCCCTTATAAATTTCAATAAATGTGTGAAGTTAGATCCTGCAAATGCGGATGGGTGGTTAGCTATTGGAATTTGTTTGGATTCACTAAATCGCTTAACCGAGGGTATCCATTATATCAAAAAGGCTATTGAAATAAATCCTAATGAAGCCGAATACTGGTACGTATTTGCAGAAGTGCAACAAAAACTAGGATTTCAAGAAGAAGCAGCATTAGCTTATCAGCGTGTTATTGAATTAGAATATCCCGACTATGATGTATGGTTGGATTATAGCAAACTCATGCACGAATCTGGTTATTTTACCGAAGCATTGGAAGTGATCCAAGAGGGTATCAAAAACTTTCCGGATGTTCCTTCTTTGCATTACCGCTTAGGAGTTTTACTTTTAGAATCAGGAAACAAGCAAGATGCTATGTCGGTAATTGCAAATGCATTACAATTAGATTATAACGAACACGGAACAATTTTTGAATACGCACCAGCATTGGAGAATAACGACGAACTTTTGCAATTAATTAATCAATATAAAAAATAGTTTATGCCAACTAAGTATAATTTTAATCTGGAACATATTCCTCAGCGCACCGAACGACCGCGTGCTACAGGTGTAACGATGGTAATGGACAAAGGACTTTCGATGAGACAAGCGGAAGATCTTTTAACCGCTGGTAGCGACTATATTGATTTCATAAAACTTGGTTTCGGCACTTCTGTTGTGTCCAAGAATTTGAAAGAAAAAATAAAACTCTACAAAAATGCAGGAATGAAAGTGTATTTAGGCGGTACCTTACTTGAGG
>CAYYUS010000671.1:0-2116 GCA_964474925.1 uncultured Akkermansia sp.
AAAGTGCAAGACATGTAGCGAGGATAAAAAATTGTTTAATGATCATAAGATGTAATTTAATGATAAATGTAAAGAAACACAGATAACGAAGCAAATAAATATATCAGTAACAAAGCGGATGTTTTTAACTAGCGTTGAATTTCTTGCCAACAATAACATTCAACTGTTGATGATGACAAATATATTCCAGTTTTTCTCCCTGAAATTCAGGTTCGCCATCAAAATGGATCGCGTCTTTCCCTTCTCGCTCTATCATTAATTTGTTGGTTGTAAAAGTTTCAATATGTCGCGATTCATTAGCTTTTCCCCTTACAACTTTGATGAAAATACCGAACGCACTAAAAAAATTGAAAGGATGTAAAACTACCACATGAAATTTACCATCAGTTAATTTTGCTTGTGGCGCAATGTAAAAATCGTTGCCGTATTGTCCGGCATTAGCAATGGTTATCAAATACGCTTTACGTTTTAATTCTTCACCATTTAACTTGATCACGTAATTTTTGCATTTGTATCTTAAAATTTCCCTTAGCGTTATCTTTACATAACTTTGCAATCCGCGTTTTTTCGATAGGGCAAATAAATTCCCAATATGCGCGTCAAATCCAATTCCACTTGTGCAAAAGAACGGAATGCCATTTACGGTGCCATGATCGATCTTTGTGTTTTTTCCTTTGATCACATCTTCAATAGAAGTTTTAATATCCATTGAAATGCCCAATGTTCTTGCTAAACCATTTCCGGAACCTTGTGGAATTATACCTAATGTTATGCCTGTGCCAACTAAATTTTTAGCCACGGAATTAATAGTTCCGTCGCCTCCAACCGCAATAGCATCGGTATAGTGTTGAGTGTGAAGTGTAGAAATGATCTTTTCAAATTCGGCCGAATCCTTGAATACTTCTATTGAATATTCCATTTCCTTTGGCACAGAGCTTTTTATAAGATCGAATAGATTCACAGCTCCGCCTTTTCCGGCTTTTGGGTTTAGGATAAAAAGAAGTTTTCGTTTCATAAATAAGAGGAAATAAATATAGGTTAAATATTCATTTAAAGAGAACTTATGCGTAAATTTGACACCTAAATTTATGATATGCAAGACGTTCTAAAAGCATTAGGGATCAAGGAAGTGAATGATGGCTGCAGTACCGGTTCAACATGGTTTGCAAACGGTGATGTATTGGAATCTTATAGTCCTGTTGATGGAAAATTAATAGCAAAAGTAAAAACAGGCACCAGGGCTGATTACCAAAAAGTAATTACCGCAGCCACAACAGCATTTAAATATTGGAGAACAATCCCTGCGCCAAAGCGCGGCGAATATGTTCGTCAGTTTGGAGATAAATTGCGCGCGAAAAAAGCAATGCTTGGAAAATTGGTTTCGTATGAAATGGGAAAATCATATCAAGAAGGTTTGGGTGAAGTGCAAGAGATGATAGACATTTGTGATTTTGCTGTTGGATTATCTCGTCAATTATATGGATTAACTATTCAAAGCGAGCGCGGAAATCATCGCATGATGGAGCAATGGCATCCACTAGGCGTTGTTGGAATTATTAGCGCATTTAATTTCCCGGTTGCTGTATGGGCTTGGAATACTGCTTTGGCTTGGATAAGCGGAGATACGTGTATTTGGAAACCATCCGAAAAAACGCCTTTGTGTTCTGTTGCTTGCCAACATATTTGGAATGAAGTAGCAAAAGAAAATAATTTACCTGAAGGAATTTCGTGTATTGTAAATGGTGATTTTAAAGTAGGAGAATATTTGTCTACTGATATTCATGTGCCATTGATCTCTGCAACTGGATCAACTCGCATGGGAAAAATTGTTGGTACAAAAGTGGCTGAGCGTTTTGGAAGATCAATTTTAGAATTGGGTGGAAATAATTCTATCATCGTTACGCCAAATGCTGATCTGGATATGACCATCATTGGTGCCGTATTTGGTGCGGTTGGAACAGCAGGGCAGCGTTGTACTTCTACGCGTCGTTTAATTATTCACGAAAGCATTTTCGATTCGTTGAAAGAAAAATTGGTAAAGGCTTATGCTCAATTAAAGATCGGAAATCCTTTGGATGAAAAAAATCATGTTGGTCCGCTTATTGATAAAGATGCC
>CAYYUS010000672.1:0-2114 GCA_964474925.1 uncultured Akkermansia sp.
CAATAAAAATGTTTTAAAGATTCAAATTCCTTTGTACGCTAAACTTTTAAAAGACAATGGTATTTTATTAATGAGTGGTTTTTTTACAACCGATGTTGATGAGCTTGAAAAATTCGCGAACCAGAATCAATTAAAATTAGTTGAGAGGTATAATAAAAACGATTGGGCAGTTATGAAGTTGAGCAAGTAGCGGCATTTAACCACGAAGGACGCAAAGTTTTTTTTCACGAAGGTCACGAGGTTCCAATACTATTATTTTCTTTGTGACCTTTGTGCAAAACTTTGTGAAGCGTAGCGCTTTGTGGTTAAATGCCTCTTAATTCCGTATCATCTTTAAATAATTCACCAACTCATCCAAGTATTTCATCAGGTCTTGCCCCTCTTTTCTTTTTACCACCATATCTAATTCATCGGCTCTACTTTCGTATCCACACTTACAGGTTGCTCTAATAGAATTGCTTAAAACGCTTGAATAATCTAATTCAGAAAAAGATGCATTTATAAGAAGGTCGTACTTCTTTTTTACAATTTTAGAGGAAGCCTTGCCGTTTGGCAAACCAAAAAAACTTTTTTCTTGCTTTGAAAACGTGATGAAATTTTTGATCTGAGATTCTTTTACATGAATGTCGATATAATACACATCCACTACTTTATCGGCCTCGTAAATAAATTTATCTATGGCATTTTTGCTTGATGCTGTTTTTGAATCTAACACCAAGGCCATGCTTTTAGTTTTATCCCAAGGCAAAAAGTTCCTTCCGCCTGCTTCGCTGTTCCTTAATCGTGCAGCAATTATAAGTTCTTTGATAAAGCCCATGACTTAAACTAACGACTTAACTCTTTTGACTAACTTCATTCACAAACCTCTCAACCGTTTCTTCCAAACTAATATTACTTCTTCCTCCTGCTGCGTTTATATGTCCACCACCATTATAATGCGCTCGTGCAATTTTGTTCACATCAATTTTTCCTTTGCTGCGTAACGAGATCTTTACCATTCCTTCCCACTCCATAAATAAAGCACAAAAATTAATTCCATTTATACCAAATGGATAATTTACCATTCCTTCTGTATCTCCACGTTGATAATTGAATTCTTTCAATTCGGCTTCGCTTAAAGCAATGTAAGCTGTTTTATTATCAGGTAATACTTGAATTTTATTTAATGCATAACCTAATAAACGCATTCTGTCTCTGCTATAGGTATCATAAACAGCACCATGAACATCTTCATGCTTCATTCCTGTTTTTAAAAGGTCAGAAATTATTAAATGGGTATGGTGATTCACACTTGGAAAACGGAACGAGCCTGTATCGGTCATTAAACCTGTATACAAACATGCTGCTATTTTTTTATCCAACATGCGTACATGTCCCATTCCTTTTATCAAGTCGTAAACCAATTCGCAAGTACTGCAAGCTTTTACGTCCCACAAATAATATTTTGCTAAGGCTTCTGGTTGTTGATGATGATCGATGGTTATTTTAGTAATATCTTTTTCACGCAAATAATCACCCAATCTTTCCACTCGTTTAAAACTATTAAAATCCAATACAAATAAAAGATCAGCTTTATCCACGTAAGCTCTCACCTTTTTTTCATCGGTTTGGAAATTGAGTACTTTTTTGGTATCAGGCATCCAGGCCAAAAATTGAGGTGTAGCATTTGGCACTATTACCTTAACTTCTTTTTTAAGTTTTTGCAAATACAAACTCAAACCCAAACTACTTCCCATGGCATCACCATCGGGGTTTAAATGTGTAACAATGGCAATACGCTTTGCTTTTTTGATCGCATCGCCTAACTTTTTATAACTATCTCTACGCATAAAGCAAAATTACCATTTTTTAAAGGATTAGACTTTGTTATTGAAACATAATTTTTAACGTGAACTGCAAGCGTAAAGCCCGCGTGAGCGATTGAAGCGAAAAGCCTTGCTTAGGACTTTGCATATGGTTGTTGGGTGAGGAGGCGACCAAAGGAGCCACCGCAACCCTACAAACATAGCAAAGTACAAGCAGGCTTGCAGCGAAAAGCGCGACGGCGAGCGAACTTCCACTATTTTCGGGGTGAGCGAGCCGGCACGCCCTTATAATATTCGACGTTAATCATT
>CAYYUS010000673.1:0-2102 GCA_964474925.1 uncultured Akkermansia sp.
AGAAATTATTTAGTGAAGTATTGGAAGGATAGAGCTGCCGATTCGTTAAACCCAATGAAAATATGGATGGAATATTTAAAAAGTGTGAATGAGGTAGCCGTATTATTCAAGTGCGGAAAACAAAAAGGATATTATACCGATAGAGGCCGTGTTTATTTGCAATATGGCAAACCAAACCAACGCACAGTTCAATCTAACGATCAAAACACCTATCCTTATGAGATATGGCAATATTACCGCCTTACCGATAAAACAAACGGGCAGTTCTTTACCAATCGTAAATTTTTATTTGTTAATAAAAGCATAGCCGATGATTGTTATAAGCTAGAGCATAGCGATATGAAAGGCGAAACAAATAATCCACGTTGGCGTTATGAAGTTATGAAACATCAATTGGATGGTATTCACAATCCGGATAATGATTCTCCGGGAACATCCAATACTCAAATGGACGATCTTTTTAATAATCCTAGATAATACCAATTGTACATATAATTTAATCCAAAATGCGCAGTAATTTTTCATCAAGAAGATGAACAAAAATCGTTGCGTAGCAATAGCTACGGAACTATTTTTTGAAGAAGTATTGATGAAAAAGGACAAGTAGATTGGATTAAATTATATGTATATTTGGTATGTATATGCAGCAAAAATTAGCGGTAGTTATTTTAAATTATAACGGAAAACATTTTCTTGAAAAATTTCTTGCCAACGTTGTTTCTTTTTCTTCTCCGTACACAGTGATTGTTGCCGACAATGCAAGTACCGACGATTCTATCTCATTTCTAAAAAGTAATTTTCCAAATGTAAAGCTCATTCAAAATTCCAGCAATGCAGGTTACGCAGGGGGCTACAACGAAGCCTTAAAACAAATTGATTTTGACTACTATATTTTACTTAATAATGATGTGGAAGTAAAAGCCGATTGGATACAGCCTTTAGTAGAATTAATGGATAGCGATGCAAAGATCGGGGCTTGTCAACCAAAATTATTAGATCAAAAGAATAAGAATATGTTTGAATATGCCGGCGCATCGGGTGGATATATGGATGCTTACGGTTATCCCTTTTGCAGAGGAAGGATATTTGAAACTGTTGAAGAGGATAAAGAACAATACAATGATGTAAAACAAGTGTTTTGGGCAAGCGGTGCATGTTTGATGGTTCGCTCAAAACTATTTTGGCAGCTCGGGGGATTTGATAGCGACTACTTTGCCCATATGGAAGAAATTGATCTTTGCTGGCGAATGCAAAATCTTGGATACAAAATTTACGTAGCTCCAAACAGCAGCGTTTACCATGTTGGCGGTGGAACTCTCCAAAAGCAAAGCGCTCATAAAACATTTTTAAATTTTAGAAATAGTTTAATAACTCTTACAAAAGATCATCCTTCAAAAGGATTATTATTTAAACTATGGGTTCGCTTAAATCTTGATGGTATAGCCGGTGCTAAATTCTTTTTTTCGTTACAACCTCAACATTGCTTTGCCATCTTAAGAGCGCATTTTGCTTTTTACTTCAGCATTGGAAAAACACTTAAGAAAAGAAAACAACTCAAAGCTTTGGATGGTTATCAAGCTAAATTCGAAAATAACTACACCAAAAGCATTGTTTACTCCTACTTTATTAAAGGCAAAAAGAAATTCAGCCAATTAGAATGGTAACCATTCTTTTAAAAAACTAAAAGGTCCTCACAATGTGTGAGGACCTTTTTTAATTTTCAAAAATTAAATACAATTAATTTTTTATCACCTTTATTATTTTCCGATCTGTAGTTTTAGGGTTTGCGATCAGAATAAAATAAACACCTGGCGATAATGTTTCAGTGTTAAGTTTTGTTGATCCATCTACCGTTGTAGTTAAAACTAATTGTCCTAACATATTTACCATTCTCACGTCACCGTAAGCATCTTTAATAGTTACTTCTGTGCCAAACGGATTTGGATAAACGCGAACTGATTCGTTAATAAGTTCTAATTCATTTACACTTGCACACCAGGTGATCTGCAATGTGCGAGTACCCGTACAGGTGCCCGAAACTCCAGTTAATGTGTAAACTGTAGGACCTGTTGGATTAACCAATACATTAGGATTAAAATCAT
>CAYYUS010000674.1:0-2096 GCA_964474925.1 uncultured Akkermansia sp.
AAGCAAATGTTGGCCGAAACGTCATCCTTTGCCGAAACCAGCAGTTGCCGTCGTAAGTTCTTATTGCATTATTTTGGAGAAGAGTTTGAAGAGAAGAAATGTAACGAGATGTGTGATAACTGTCGCCATCCAAAACAAAAATTTGAAGCGAAGGAAGATCTTGAATTAGTTATTGAGGCTGTTGTTGAAATGAAAGAGAAACACAAATTACGTGATGTAATAAATGTGTTGATGAGTACAATGACCGCCACTGCAAAATCATACAAACATAATACGCTTGAAAGTTGGGGTAAAGGAATAGAAGACGAAAAAGAAGAGCGTTATTGGCAAGCTGTGCTTCGTCAGGCAATTGTAAATGGTTATTTGATTAAAGACATTGAGAACTATGGTTTATTAAGAGTGAGTGATAAAGGTCACGCGTTCTTAAAAAAATCACACAGTATTAAATTTACGCTTGATCATGATTACAGCAATACCGATCGTGGTGGGGATGACGATGCAATGATGGGCGGAAAAGGCGGAGCAGCTTCGGATGAAGTATTGTTTGGCATGTTAAAGGATCTTGTAAAGAAAACGGCGAAAGCAAAAAATTTACCGCCTTATGTTATTTTCCAAGAAACATCTTTGGAAGAGATGGCTATTCAATATCCTATCACTATTGAAGAAATGACCAAAATAAGTGGTGTAGGTTCAGGTAAAGCTGTTAAATACGGAAAGCCATTCATTGATCTCATCAAAAAATATGTTGACGAGAATGATGTGGAGCGACCAATGGATATGGTCATTAAATCGGTTGTAAACAAATCGGGTTTAAAAGTGTACATTATTCAAAACATTGATCGTAAAGTTGGTTTAAAGGAAATGGCCAAGAGCAAGAGTATTACAATGGATGAATTGATCACCGAGATCGAGACCATTGTTGCTTCGGGTACAAAAATGAATTTGAATTATTACATCAACGATATAATGGACGAAGAGAAGCAGGAAGAAGTGTTGGAATATTTTAAAGAAAGTACAACGGATAGCATCGACGAAGCCTTGAAAGAATTGGGCGGCGATGAATACACCGAACAAGAATTGCGCATCATGCGAATAAAGTTCTACTCTGAATTTGGAAATTAATAATTGAGTCCGCCTCCGGCGGACTTTTTTTTGCAATTTATTTTGCCACGGAGACACAAAGGCACGGAGCTAAATATTATCACTGAGTTTTACATTAAATAAAAAACTCCGGGTCTCCGCGCCTCCGTGGCTAATTTTATATTGGGTTAAATCCCGAAATACCAAAACCCGCTCTCGTATGAGAAAGAGCGGGTTGGTATGATCTGTTAAAGATACGCTTGTGAGTTTATCTATCAGATCAAACGTTATTGGGCTTAACGTAATAGTATTATTTTATGGCGAAGGTTACGCTGCTAACTTTATTAAGAATATTTACAGCCTCTTTTTGTTTGCTAAGTGCAATGCCTTCCATTTCTTCGGCATTTTGCATGGTGCCTAATTTACCGGCATTATTTGGCATCGCGTAAGCTTCTTGTCGCATTTCTTTGGCAAGCTTAAGTGTTTGTTCTGCTTCCAACTTTAATTGTTCCGAGCGGTTAATGAAGTTATCATTTACGTTGGGATCTTTTAAAAGGGCGGAGTAAACTTCCTCAACAAATTGAAATGTTTCAAGATTGAATTTACCGTAGATCTCTGATGCTTGTATTTGAAGTGACTCTACTTGCTTGGCAATTTTATTTGCGGAGGCTATGAGCTGTGCTTTTTCTTGACCTTTTTTGGTATTGGCCTGTGCACGCAGTTTCTTTTCAGATAACTGGAGTTCTTCTGCTTGGGTATTATATTTTTTTGCGTCTTCTAAAGTAGAAGTGCTTTGAAGGCTTTTATTGTAAGCCGACATTGAACCACCTACATTTAAGTTTTCGAATTTACTTTTTTTAGGCGCTTGGTTCCCTTGTGTTTGGCCGCATACCGTTACCTGAACGGTAAGTGCTAAAGCTATTAGAGTTAATGTTGTTTTCATAACAGTTAAGTTTTAAATAGGTTAGTGTTCTCATGTGTCGTTTAAGTTTTTAGTTTGAAAGTGGTTTGTTCGA
>CAYYUS010000675.1:0-2095 GCA_964474925.1 uncultured Akkermansia sp.
ATGGGATGTGGATGGAAATAAATTCTTAGACTGTTCTATGGGATTAACTTCAGTTACTTTGGGTCACGCGTTTGAACCTGTATTGAAAAGAGTAAGAGAAGAGTTAGATAAAGGCGTTAACTTTCAACGACCATCAACCATTGAAATGGAAATGGCCGAAGAATTTTTATCGCTTGTTCCTAAGCATGACATGATCAAGTTTGCCAAGAATGGATCTATTGTTACAACAGCCGCCGTTAAATTAGCGCGCGCATTTACAGGAAGAAAATTAGTAGCGTTTCCGGGCGATCACCCTTTTTATTCATATGATGATTGGTTCATTGGCAAAACAGCTTGCAATACCGGAATTCCAGAAGAGATAGCTGCATTAACCGTTACGTTCAAATCAGGAGATCTGAATTCGTTAGAAGAACTATTTAAAAAACATCCTGGTCAAATTGCTTGCGTGATCACTGAACCAGAAAAGAATTTTGATCAAGATAACGGTGTTGATGTAAAGACATTTTTACACAAAGCCATTGAATTAACACGAAAGAATGGCGCCTTGTTTATTTTGGATGAAATGATCACCGGATTTAAAATGGATATTCCGGGCGCCATAAAAACATATGATCTTGATCCTGACATGGCCACGTGGGGAAAAAGTACAGCAAACGGTTTTTCGTTTTGCGCCCTTACAGGAAAAAGAAACGTAATGCAATTAGGAAGCATTGATAAACCGGGGCAAGATAAATTATTTTTGATCTCTACTACACATGGTGGCGAAACGCATGCTATTGGCGCAGGATTAGCAACCATAAAATTTTACAAAGAGAATAACGTGATCCAAAAAAATCTTTCAACCGGAAAGATGGTGCAGCAAAAAACAAAGGAGATCCTTAAGAAGCATCAATTAGAATCATTCATTGATGTTTCTGGTACAGCGTGGATGGTAGCGTTTAATTTTAAAGATAAGAATAAGCAACCAAACTCGGGCATGAGAACATTATTCATGCAAGAAATGATAAAGGGTGGTGTTTTATTTCAGGGAATATTTGTTCCATGTTACACACACAACGAAGTGGAAGTGCAGTTTTTTGCAGACGCATTTGATAAAGCCTGCACGATCTACACGCAAGCCTTGGCTAATGGTCACGAAAAATATTTGATAGGTGAGCCCGCTAAACCCGTATTTAGAAAAACGATTTGATAGTAGATTTGTTAAGACAGTATAAGAATATCAAGCAGAACGAATTTGTAAATGGCAATTATAAATTGGTCCCGATTCGCGATGAGGATAAGTATGCAATTATGCAATGGCGAAACGAACAGATCGATGTTTTACGTCAGGCAGAACCATTAACTAAGGAAAAGCAAGAGGCTTATTTTGCAACAGTAGTAGATAGGCTTTTTGAAGTAAATGAACCAACACAGCTTTTGTTTAGTTTTTTGGAAAATGAAAAACTTATTGGTTATGGCGGATTGGTTCATATAGATTGGAAAAATGGAATAGCTGAGATATCATTCTTAACAGAAACGTCCCGAAATAGTGGAGAGAAATTTGTGAATGATTGGATAAATTATCTTACGCCTTTAAAGCAGATCGCTAGAGCTTTAAAACTGAAAAAAATATTTACGTATGCTTATGATCTTCGTCCAAATTTATACCAAGCCTTGTTTGCAAGTGGTTTTGTTGAAGAGAAGAGATTAAAAAATGAAGTGGAGATAGATGGCAAGAAAGTGGATGTACTAATTCACTCATGTTATTTAGAAGACCTAACCTTTAGAATGGCGAATGCCAATGACGTGTTATTATATTTTAACTGGGCGAATGATGAGATGGTACGCAAGAACTCATACGAACAAAAAAATATCACGCTCAGCGAACACACACAATGGTTCAACAAAAAAATACAAGAAGGGATCTGTTCTTTTTATCTTTTTATAATGAATGGAGAGTTTGCAGGTCAAGTGAGGATCGATAAGGGAAAAGAGGAAACTGTGATCGGAATTTCTATTGACCAGAACTTCAGGGGACAGAATCTAAGCGCTCGCATGTTGAACATGGCGTGTAATGATTATTTACAAAAGCACACAGGCGCACACATAAATGCAT
>CAYYUS010000676.1:0-2093 GCA_964474925.1 uncultured Akkermansia sp.
ACCCTTGATGTTTAAGGATTTCACCTATAAATCTTTCAAATGGATAACCTGAAGGACCTAATTCCATTATGGCTTGTTTCAGGTGATACTTTGCAGCTAGGTGTCTTGAATCTTCTTTTAGCAAATTGAAAGCGGCTCTGTATATTTTTTTAGTTGATATTCCTTCATATAGCCTGCCTTTTATTTCTTTTGTAATTCTTTCAATTTCATCTTTGCTTGCCCCAGCCTTTTCCAACGATCTTTTTAACTTATCAGATGAAAAAGGTTCGGATTCACCCGAAGCTTTGGTAATTGATATTTTATTTACTTTTTTCATTTCCTAAAAATAGTATTGGTCTCATACTTACTCATGCAATTTGCCATACAATGAATAAAAGGATGTTCGTCATTAATAAAATAATAGGAATTGGATCCTTCTTTTTCGCAATGCAATACAGAAGTGTTTTTTAGTATTGATAAATGCCTTGAGGTTTCAGATTGTGTTAAACCAAGTTTTTCATATATCTGCGTAACTGTCATTTTCTTTTTTGGTTTGCTACTAAGTAAAATAAGTATCCCTATTCTTGCAGAGTGGCCCATTGACCTTATTATTTCGGCAGCCGTTTCATGTGCTTCTTTGGTCTGTATCATTATCTATTATTTAGATATGCAAATATTTGCATATTAAAAGGCGCGTTCAATGATCTTGGTCAGGATTGGAACTGATTATTATCAGTTTTGCATAGATTTTAAATCCGCCCTTGTTGCTATCTACCTGATTTTCTGGATTACCGGAGTATTAAGAATAAGTTTGTTACTTTTTCACTATTAATTCCATTCCGCATTTTGGACATTTACCGGGTTTGTCAGATGTTACTTCAGGGTGCATAGAGCAAGTATAAACAGTCGCTTTTGGATCTAGCTTTTTACAATGATCCATTTTACCATTCATGTCCATACATTCTCCTTCTTTCATTGTCATTTTTTTGCCATCTTTCATAACGCATTCTCCATTTACCATACATACCGTTCCATTTTTCATAGTCATATCTTTTTCCATTGGCATACATACATCATCTTTACAGTGCATCATTTTTCCATCTTTCATCATACAACATTCTTTTGTTTTTACTTTCTCTTTTTTAGCCTGAGCCGAAGCGTTAACTGTCGTAAAGCATAATCCCATCATAAGCAATGAAGCAAATAGGGTAGTAATTGTTTTTTTAGTTTTCATATTAAGATTTTTTTTGGTTTATTCAGTACCGCTGTTTCTCGGTTTTCAGTATAGCTGTTACCCATTTGTTTTCAAAGAAAGAGAGGGTTAAAATCCCCCCTTTTAATATTTTTTAAGCACAAGCTTCAGCACATTTTTTACAAGCTTCAGCGCATGCTTTGCAGCTTTCATGGTGCGAAGCGTGTTTAGCACATTCCTCAGCACAAGCTTAGAAATCACCAACTTTGTTTTGGCTTATAATCATTTAAGTAAGCGCTTACTAAAATAACCACGCACCGAAGTTAGAGACTTACGATTTTCAAAAGTTACATAGTAGGAGACATAACTTATACAATTCACACTTACTATGTAATTCCACGACGCTAAGGTGCTGATATAATCATGCCAAGGCATGATACATTCGTTAGCAGTGGACATTTAGCTTCTTGGCGCGGAGTATTAATCGCCCATATGAGATAAAACGAGAAATAATTTCCACTATTTGCTCAAATCGACGGCTTTAATAATTTAGAGTAAGGCCAACTCCAAATCCCATATCGCTATCATAATGAGCTCTGACGCCCATATTTTTATTTAGGATATAGCGTAAATCAATCATATACTCCATATCTGTATTAACCATAAACCCGGCTCTTATCCGTTTAGAAATAGGAATGTCTTCTCTCATTAATTGAAGACGTACATTACCGTCTTGATAAACTTCGGCCTGTGCAATTATTAACATGGGCAAAGTATAATTTACACCTACACTAACTTGGGTTCTGTTATCTTTTGTATTAGTTTGACCAAAAATATTTTTTTCTTTTTCATCTATCCCTAATTTTCGATAACGCCAATCGAAACCTACAAACGGCATCAACCATTGCATTTTACCAATATA
>CAYYUS010000677.1:0-2079 GCA_964474925.1 uncultured Akkermansia sp.
GTCCGCGCGCTACCGAAAGTTTACAGAGTTATTTTGAAAAAAATAAAATTGTAGCCATTAGCGATATCGATACACGCGCTTTGGTGAGATATGTGAGAGATAAGGGCGCGATGAATTGTATTATTTCATCAGACGTTAGTGATATCAATATTCTTAAAGAGAAATTAGCAAAAGTGCCTTCCATGGAAGGTTTAGAGTTATCATCAAAAGTAGCAACTAAAGAAGCGTATTATTTTGGAGATATTAAATCGAAACATAAAGTAGCGGTTGTTGATTTTGGTACCAAGAAAAACATTTTACGTTCGCTTGCCGAAAGAGGATGTTATTTGAAAGTGTTTCCAATGAAAACTCCTTTGAAGGAAATGTTGGAATTTAGTCCGGATGGATTTATGTTGAGTAATGGTCCCGGCGATCCCGGAGTTATGAAAGAGGAAACCGAATTAGTGAAACAAATTGTTGGTGCAGGAAAACCGGTTTTTGGAATTTGTTTAGGTCATCAAATTTTAGCGCAATCGCAAGGAATATCTACTTATAAAATGCACGCGGGTCATAGAGGCATCAATCATCCTGTGCAAAATTTGGTGAGTGGTAAAAGCGAGATCACTTCGCAAAACCATGGCTTTAGTGTAAATGCAGAAGATATAGCGAAAAATAAAAACATTGAGATCACGCACGTGAATTTGAATGATAAAACCATTGAAGGTATTCGTTTAAAAGACAAAGCTATTTTTTCTGTGCAGTATCATCCGGAAGCTTGTCCTGGTCCGCATGATTCTCGTTATTTATTTGATCAGTTTGTTGCTTCGTTGGTGAAAACGGGGGTTAAGCAAACAGCTTAGGTTAATCCCCCTCTTGAGGGGGTGGCACTTGCGGAGCAAATGACGGGGGAGGAGAATACTACAATTTATAGCAACACTTTTTTCTTCTGTAAAGTACTTTTGATGAATGGAAAAACATTCATTCTACAACAAGGATTTAAAAACCTTTGCTCGTAAAAACAGGAACAACTCAACTAAGGCGGAAGTGTTTTTGTGGTCACACATCTTAAGAGCGAGTTTAACAGGATACAAATTTAGAAGACAAAGGCCTATATTAAATTATATAGCAGATTTTATGTGTATTGAATTAAAACTCATCATTGAAGTTGATGGGTATACACACTTCGATGAATCGGTAAAAGAAAAGGATAGGATAAAACAAAAAAACACTTGAACAAAATGGATTCAAAGTAATACGATTTACGGATGGAGACATATTGCGAAGTTTAGGTTGGGTAAATGATAAAATAATGGAAACAATAAAGGAGCTGGAATCAGTTTCCTCCCCCGTCACGGCTGGCGCCGTGCCACCCCCTCGTTGAGGGGGATCGACGTAATCCCCCCTCTTGAGGGGGTGGCATCCCGACCGAAGCGTCGGGGGACGGGAGAGGGAAACGTTTAAGAAATTTTGACTACCTTTAGTTATCATGAATTTCAAAAAGATCATTTTAATTTTACTTTGTTGTAGTTTTGCTCTTAGCTCTTCAAGCTGTTTTAAGCATAGAAGGCAGATCCGCGTTAGAAATAATTATGCAACACCGTTGAAAGTGCTTGTTGGTCCTGCTGATTTTGGCACCGTACCTTCGGTAAAAACCACCGAGTATAAGGATATTCCAAAGGGCAAATCAGAAATTACGGGCGATATTCCGGGTTCGATAGATGTTCCAAGCGGGAAACATAAATACACTCTTAATATCAATACGGCGGGCATTGTTACGCTTATTGAAGAGGGGAAGTGATGCCCTTTTCAGGGTTATTTCACATTTAGGTAGGTATTGATATTTAAATTAATATACGTATATTTGTATCATAAATCATACGTGTATGACAACCAAGTTAACACTCACTGTTGAGAAAGATATTATTGAATTGGCGAAAGTGTATGCCAATAAAAAGGGGAGAAGTCTTTCTGATCTAATAGAAAATTATTTAAAAACCTTAGTTCAGAAAGATAAAGATCAGGATGATCTTTCGCCAACAATAAAAAAGTTACTGGGCTCAGTAAAAGCTCCTAAGGGGTTTGATCATAAAAAGGAGTTGC
>CAYYUS010000678.1:0-2078 GCA_964474925.1 uncultured Akkermansia sp.
TCTTACATACCATGTAAATTGTTTATTGCCGTTACCAAGGTAAACCATTTTCATAATGCGATACCCTTGTTCATCATAAGTGTAGTCCACCAAAGAATTATTGGAAGCATCTGTAATGTTAATAATGTTTCCAATGCTATTATAATAATACTTTTTCCCATCGTTAGAACTTAACGTTGTTTCTCCAACGGCACTGAATTGATAGTTATTTAGACTTTGTCCATTCTTAAACCCCAAGGTATTATAGGGGTTAGCACTGACCGCATCTGTTACATAATTAAGTCGATTGCTACAGTTATTGTAGTTATAGGTAAGATCATCCAAACTAATACCATTAGCGCTTGCCGAATACGCCTTGCGTGTTAAATTCAGTAAATTTCCATTGTAATCATAATTCATATTATAGACACGGTAATCACCACTAATGGAAGTACTGAGTAACGTTGGAGAACCTGACTCGGTGCTTGGTCTGTTTTGAGTGCTGTTGCCTGTAATTGTAGCAAAATTAGCTTCTTTCAATTGGTATTTTTTATCGTACCTGTATCCGTACATCAAATGTTGGTTAGGATAACTTAGGCCAGTGTATGCAGATGGTGTCCGTGTTTGCCAACGCATACCTTTTATAATACCATTGAAGAGATCAGGTGCAAACACGGTGCTACTATTCTGACTTTCATCGTAGCTCTGTATGCGAGTAGCCTCACGCTCATAATCATCCAGATAATAATCAAGGTTCATACCAAAAATATCTTTGTAACATGTGTTTTTAATGTTTTCTGTAAGATATTCATCTTTACCTGCGTCATAATCTTTACTCATTTCCGGGCCATTAACAGCTTTCAACCAACCATTTATTGTGTATACAAAATCAAGCCCCTGCATCTTATTTGCCAATTCTATCCGTTTTAAGGGCCCATGCATATAAAATTTATAGTTGGCCTGAGGAGCTTTTTCGGTTGATGAACGACCTGTATAAGCTTTAGTTATTGTTTTTGCCTGATTATATTCATAGTTATGCCAAAATCGATCATCGCTTTCTTCCTTATTGTAACTAACGTTTACAAGGTTTCCGAGCAGATCATATGTGTAGTTAAATGTTTTTACAACATGTTCATCCGGATCTCCAACCGCATTCACATTGTAGTATTTTTGGACTACCCATTCCACTTCTCCTTGCTCACTATAACTGTACCAGGTTTTTTTTGCGGAATTAAATGAAGTAGAGATCTCACCCGTTAAATGTTTTTGTACATAATCGTTAGAACTCAAACCTGTTTCTGTATAGAAGTTAGGATCGGGCCTATCGTAAGTCATATTCACTATATCCGTTGAATTTTGAGCTAAATACTGAGCACCATAATTGGTATTGGAAATTTGATGTACTGAGTAATAATTCAAAGGTGCAGTAGGGTTGGCTTCTCGATCCTGGTAACTGTCAAAATAGAATTTCAAGATGTATGAGTTATTGGCGTTATACTCTGCGCTTTGCAACGGCCGGTTTATATGATCATAATCTACATAACTGTATTTACGGCTATAAGCTGTAGCATGGGATGCATCTTGTTTCGCATTTTGAGTATATCTTAATTTTCCGTCATCAGCATATACGTAATCGGTAAGCCCTTCATCTGTTATATTTGAATTCCATAATTCGCTAAGGGAATTATAGCGATATCTGTCAACCATTGCATAATGCGGTTTTTCAGGAACCGATATGTCCACCGGGTTAATGGTGATCTTGATCTTGTTCACAACATACATCAGGTCGGCGAAATTTTTTCCATTATAGGTTCCAATGATAGGATTAAATTCAATTATCTTTAATTTCTTCCATTCCTGTGCGGTGGTTGTTCCAGGCACTGCATCATAGAATTTTGAAAAATCAAAAGTGACTGGTTTCCAGGTATCATATGTGAGCCCACCTGCGGTTTGAATCAAACAATGAAGATCATCCGATTCGCGTTCAGTTCCTGAAATAATACTGCCACTTCCATCTAGCAAAGCCACTTTAATATGGAAATACACATCGGTAAATTCACAAACATTGAGCAAAGAATCAGAAGGCGATGCGAATAATG
>CAYYUS010000679.1:0-2075 GCA_964474925.1 uncultured Akkermansia sp.
TTTTAGAATGAAGAATCTTGAAAAAATAAATACGCATAATTTCATTCAAAATTTACTTACAGATGGTGAAATGATTTCGAAAGGGCGAAAGTTTAAAATAACAAACATTGCGATAGAAGATCCGGATTTTACTGAGTTAGAGTTTTATATACACAAGACAGGTTTTTACTGCATTCATCTTATAGAGCTCTGTCAACAAATTGAAAATGCTTTAGAGTTATTTTCCAACTTTCGATATAGTGACAAAGCTAAAATAAGTCGAGGGGATCACTTAGTTTACAATATTGAAAATTATATAATTAGACTGTCTTCTTTGAATGACAGGATACTTCAAACAGCTAACGCAACTTTTCATTTATGTATAGACGAAAAAGACGTTAACGAAAGGGTCGTAATAAATAATCTAAAGGTATCAAGAACCTTATTTCCAAAACATTATTCTGAATTCAAAACATCTATGAAAGAATATTCGGGAGAAAGAAACACAATTATACATAGACACTCACTTTTAGACAAAGAACTAAGGGAAATTCAAGTTCTGTATCCCAGTGAATTTATGAAAAAAATGCTTTCTGATGTTTCTGACATTCGAAATTTCAAGGAAGTAAGAAAAACAATACTTACTAGATTTATAAATACAAAAAAGAAAGAATTCAGCTCAATCAACGAAAATTGTTTTAAATCAATTTTACCACTATTCGACGATTTTAATGAGCAGTATAATAAAGTAAAGCAAAATCTAAAATCTTCTTAAACTACCCCTAAAAATTCCAGATCTCCCAACTTTTCTCCGCTTGCAATTGCAACATGCTTAAACCATTAATGGTAGTGGCGCCGCGTTCCTTTGCTTTTTTTAAAAATAAAGTTTCTTCGGGATTATAGATCAAATCGTAAACTAAATGCTGCGAGGTAATGCATTCGTAAGGAATATTTGGGCACTCGTTCACATTGGGGAATGTACCAACGGGTGTTGTATTAATAATAAATTTACAGGCGTTAAATAAACGTTCGTTCAAAGCTTCGTAAGGAAATGTGCCTTGGCGCTTTTTGCTGGTGCTGGCAAAAAAAACTTCTACGTTCAAGCGGCGCAAAACAAATACTACTGCTTTAGAAGCGCCGCCTGTACCTAAAATTAATGCGCGGCTATGTTGCGGTTCTAAAAATGGTTTTATGCTGCTTGCAAATCCGTAGGCATCGGTATTATGTCCTATTAATTTTCCGTTGGTAATTTTTACGCAATTTACGGCGGCAATTCCTCTGGCTTCAGGACTTAACTCATCCAAAAACGGAATGATGCTTTCTTTATACGGAATGGTAACATTAAAACCTCGGAGCTCAGGATTGCGCGTTAATACTTGTTTAATGTCTTCAATATTTTCTAATTCAAAATTAGCGTACTCCAAATAATCTAAACCCAATTCCTTGAATTTTTTTTCGAAATAAGCTTTCGAAAACGAATGTGAAAGGTTTTTTCCTATGAGGCCGTATTCAGACATAGTATTAATTATGTCTAATGTACGGAAATTTTGCAGTAAGGAAAAAAGAGGTTTTAAACCTAATTTTTAATGAGTTTTACAGTCTTTGAAGATGTGCTATTACTTGCAGTAAGGAAATAGATGCCGGGATTTAAATTGCTCGAAGTAACCTTGAATTCTTCTGCTGAGATCTTTTCGACTGTTACTTTGATCTCCTTTCCAAGAATATTCTTTAAGTTAATAGCAAGATTCTCATTCGCACCTTTTATTGTTATTTGGTCATTGAAAGGATTTGGATAAACAGAAATAAAATTCTCTAAAGCTTCAGTCTTTTTTATTTCAGTCGAAACCGAAACACACAGAGTAGCAGTATTACAACCAATATTTGGTGAGTAATTGGAATTCCCTGCATTGTTGCAAGGAGACGATGAATTTAAATTTGGTGGATTTCCTCCTACAAAATTGGGATCCACAAAAATATTGTAATAAGAGTCGATTGGATCACCATTGCTATTAGTAGATACAATTTGACCAAGTCCAACAATATTTACTGCATCATCATTATCTATATTATTCAAGAAACTATTATAAATTATTGTT
>CAYYUS010000680.1:0-2072 GCA_964474925.1 uncultured Akkermansia sp.
ACAATATTTGAAAACCTTTTTATATCTTTAAATAACATATCAATGCAAAACTCCATTAAACCTTACTACTTGAGCTTAGTCTAAAACAGTGTTAAACATAGATACACTCTAAAATGAAATTAAAAATATCACTGATCGCTTTTTTTGCCATGGTAGCATTCCATATTACATCGGCTCAAACAAATTATAATCTTTCTAATCTTTTAAATTTTGATGGTGAGCCTTTTATAGCTGTAAATCCTGCTGATCAAAATAATATTATTGCCGGATGGATGCGATTGCGCTCTGACGGAAGAATTTGGATCGCTACTAAAGCCTCCTTTAACAAAGGGCAAACATGGAGTGCTTTAAGTTATATGCCTCACGATTCGGTCATCAATGGTTCGGCCGATGTTTCTATTGCGTTTCATAATTCGGGCGTGGCTTATATCTCTTGGATCAATTTTAGAACTAGTCCGGATACAGCAGGTGCAGTATTTGTTTCGCGATCTACCGATGGTGGATTAACATGGGGAACTCCCAATAAAGTAATTAGTGGCACTGCAAGTGTTGACCTGCCATTTGATAGGCCATGGATAGCAGTTGATAATAGCGGAGGAGTAAATGATGGAACTGTTTTTGTTACAAGCATGTCGGCATATTGGTATGTTGGGCAACACCATATTTATTTAAGAACGTCATCAGACGGTGGAACAACTTGGAGCACTATCAAACAAGTTGACAACACAGCCTATTCGGTAGGAGTTTTAACAGCAAGTTACGGAGGTATATCCATTGGCAATGATGGCAGAGCTTACATCGCTTTTGTATCTTATGATGTTAGTGCAAGTCCTTTTGTAAGATATTACAGTGTTACAACCACTAACGCAGGAACCACCTTCCAAAGAAATGTTATTGGCAATGCATATATAAGCGGCGGCTCAGATTTTACAAAGGCATGGAGTTTAGACGCAAACCCAACTATAAATGGGAATGCAATTTTAACATGGGTTGATAATCGCCACGGAGATTATGATATTTTAGTTTCAAAAACTAAAGATGGGGGACTTACATGGTCGTTGCCAAATAGGGTTAACGATGATCCCATTAATAACGGAATTATTCAAGATATGGTTTGGGCCGATTTTTCACCATCGGGCAAACTAGCAATTGCTTGGAAAGACAGAAGATTAAATGGCACAGGCGCCGGAGTTCCATTTGATATTTACGCTGCAGTTTCTTTAGACACCGCAAATACGTTTAGTACAAATTATAGAGTTACCACGGTTTCCAATCCCTATTTTTCGGTACCTCAAGGAAATTCGTTCATTGGTTGCGCTATGTCGGATAGCAGCGTTTATATGAACTGGGGAGATTACAGGAATAGTCCGGATTGGGATATTTATTTCAATAAAACTGATCTTACTACGTTAACCACTTCGCTAAATGACATATCCTCAACACTTTCGTCATCCATCCAAGTATTCCCAAATCCGGCGAGCAAATTCATAGAGGTTAATTTTTTGCTACCATCTTCTTTAGAAAAACCTGAACTGATCATTTTTAACGCAACCGGGCAAATTGTAAGATCAATTTCGGTTTTAAAGAATCAATCAGGAAAGTATTCTGAACACATTGATGTTTCGAATTTATTACATGGCATATACTTTCTATACTTAAAAAACACAACTACTTATATTAGAAATAGTACGTTTATTAAAAGTGAAAATTAAATAGGCCAAATTTATTTTGTTCAGTTCATGTGCCGATACATGCTTTATTCTAAAGGTAATAAAGCATACTTAGCATTCAATTCTAGTTCCCAAAAAACGTTAAGGTCACCGCTATTCCTCCACTTATAGCCACCTCAATCGATTTAAATTAGTTTACTACTTGGTTGCCGCTAATTTTAAGTAGATTTAGATCAAATTAAAACCCTATGAAAAAAATACTACTTCTTGCTACGGCTGCATTGTTCTTTTCCTTTGCCTCTACAAAAGATACTTTAACTGAGAACAATTACAAAATTTATTCTTCTAAAACTTCAAAGGAAGTTACACTGAATGATATTGCATTAGAAATGAAGAACTACG
>CAYYUS010000681.1:0-2068 GCA_964474925.1 uncultured Akkermansia sp.
TGGTATCCACCGGTTGGCGGCGCTTTTCCGGGAACTTCATATAATACAACAGCAGCCGGCACGCACACATCAATATCAATGTCGGTTGTAAACGGTTGTACTTATTCGGCAACTTACATTGTTGCCAGCGATTTTGTGCCACCGCCACTATCGTCAACTATGTTCACAATAGATTGCGCACCAAATCCTACGGTAGGAATATTTGCAACCGTAACAGGAACAACAACAGGTTTTACCTATTCGTGGACCGTTCCGCCGGGGGCATTAACATCTAATTTAACTTCGTCGATGCTTGTTACAAATATGAGCGGAGATTATCATGTGGTTGTTACAAATACCATTAACGGTTGCAAAACAGAAATAGGAATTCCTGTTATTAACGGAAGTATAACTGCAAACTTCAGTGCTACACCTGATTTTGGTTTTGCACCTTTGAGCGTTACATTCAATAATTTAAGTGCAACCAGTACGGGAGCAAGTAGTATTATTTCAACATGGGGATATGGAAATGGCGCAGTAACACAAACGGTTTATAATACATCGCCAACTTCGGCTACTTATACAAGCTCCGGAACTTATAGCGTTATACTAAAAGTAAAAAAAGGAAGTTGTATTGATACAGCAATGCGTACAATTGTAGTTGAGCTTCCTTCAAAATTGGAGATACCAAATGTATTTACACCAAATGGAGATAAAGCAAATGATATTTTTAGGTTAAGAGCCTCTAACTTAAAAGAGGTCTATATCATCATTTACGATCGTTGGGGAACGAAAGTGTACGAACTTACCAGCGATACCGGTAATTTTGCCTGGGATGGAAAGAATCAATATGGAAAAGATTGCGCTGCAGGAACCTTCTTTTACCTCATAAAAGCAACCGGTAAGGATGGACAAGAGTATGATATGAAGGGAAATGTGAGTTTATACCGTTAAAAGGCAATTTTGATAGGGATTTAGATCTATTGTGAGTATATTAGTGATGAGTCGCTGTTAGTTGATTTAAGTTTATAGACCGCATTGCCTGTAATTTTTTTAGAGCATTAAAAAATAAAATATGAAACGAATACTGATTTTTGGTTTAATTACTTTTTTGAGTTTAAATGTTTTTGGAATAAGGGACAAAGACGTTTTTGGAACTCGTGTTTTTATAGAGAATAAAGGTCAGTTTGATAAACACCTTATTACAACCGACCAAGTAAAATATGGGATGGAAAATGGAAATGAGAATATCTATTTTACGCCAAAAGGACTTACCTATGTTTTAGTTAAAAGATATCAGCCCACAGAAAAGGAGATCGAAGAGCAGGAAAAGAAAATGGTTTCTTATAGAAAACCAAATCAGATCTATGTGGTGAATATGAATTGGGTAAATTGTAATTCAAATATTCAGATCGTTGAAAGTGAAAGACAAGGCCATTATTTTACATATGGCGGACCTGAACAAAATGCAAGTTGCTTCAAAAAGATCACCTATTTAAATGTGTATAATAAAATTGATATTGAATATATTATTCCTGAAGATAAAGAGACTGGAATAAAGTACAATGTTATTCTTCATCCGGGCGCAGATCCAAGTCAGATCAAAATATCTTATACGGGTGATGTAAATAATATAATGCTTACCGAAAACGGCGATGTAAGTATTGGCACTCCAATGGATCCGATCATTGAGCATAAACCGGTAAGTATTCAAAACGGAAAGAATATTAAAACAATATTTGTGATCAAAAAGAAGACCATTGAATTTTCTATCCAAGATAAATATGATATGTCTAAAGATCTGGTAATAGATCCTTTTGTAACTAATATCACCACTTTTGCGCCAAACAGTTATGGATATGATGTTGATTTTGACAACATGGGAAATTTATTTGTGTATGGTGGCGGAACATCTAATATGGTTGCAAAGTATAATTCTGTAGGAACATTACTATGGACATTCCCCGGATTTTTAACTACGCCACCTTGGTCGTCGACTGTTGCAGCCTATAATTTTGTAGTTCATCGCTTTAGTGGAAAAGTATATGTAGGAAAATCCTTAGGCGCAACCATCATTCGTTTAGATCAA
>CAYYUS010000682.1:0-2063 GCA_964474925.1 uncultured Akkermansia sp.
TTGGCCATGTTCATTGGCTTTGTATTCTTCAACCGAGTTAATAGTAAATATATTTCCTGCACCAACCTGTGATTGTAAATTAGAGGAATATATTTTACCACTGGCGTCCACATAAGTGATCTTTACTTTAGATAATAGATTTGTTGCTGTGGTAAAATATAGTGGTGTAGTTACAACGCTAAAGTTGGTTGCAGCTGAGTAGCTGTTTGCAGTATTAATATTGAAACTATATTCAGTAGAGTCGTTAGCCGAATCTTTAACTTTTAATTTCACTTTATACATTCCACTTGCGCTGTAAGTATGACTTGGATTAGGAGAGTTGGATATTGGACTGTAGTCTCCAAAATCCCACTTGTACGTGTAGGTTGGCGGAGTTCCTGATCCACCAATTGTTGTATTTGAAAACGTAACCGTGTTGCCATTAACCAACGGCGTTAAGATGCGTGTTTTAACAGCAAGGTCGCTTACAGTTATTTTTATAGGATTCTCTATGTGGGTCATTGGTGATGAACCTGTTTCGGAGATCCCAAGATTAACATTTTTAATACCCGCAGTGTTATATGTGTGTGTTGGATTGGCTTCGAAAGAAACAAAACCAGGGTCATCGAAGTTCCACAGGTAGGTAGTATTAGATGTTGTTTTATTATAGATGGAAGTGAATTTAGCTTTGTATCCGATCAAAGTAGGAGTAACCGTAGCGGTGTTCGCAAATTGATAATCCCCAACTTTAATAGAACTATTTATATTTGAAGTGCCGTTTGCTACACTAGTTTTATCATCATTCAACTCTATTTTTAAAGAATTGGCGCAAGCATTGGCACAACCATTTGGTTTAACTTCTGCCACAAAAGTATACATGCCATTTGTATCTTGAACATAGCTTGAGTACATATAATAGCCAAAAGCCCCTGCTGTTAAATTTATCGGCGTGCCATCTACGGTAGCCGAAATATAAAATGCCGGCTCTTCGGTAACGTTTTGAGGGAACTCCTTCTTTTTACAAGACGAAATTACAAGTACAAAAGTGCAAACTATGATCAGTAACTTTTTCATTTTTATTTATTGAACAGGGTATAGGTTAAACTCAATTTTACTGCTGCAGGTGCACTGTTTTGGTTCTTAATTCCAAAATAGGTGTAATCCTTCACAACATTACCAAGCGATTTATTTACTTCTAAATTCAATCCAAGAGTCTTAGAGATTTTGTAGTTATAATTCAATGCTAACTGACCATTAAATCTATTCAACTGATCAAACCCATAACCATATTCGTAACGGCTGCTTGAAGTTGATACATTGCTTTCTAAAGTTGTTGTGTTGATGATCTCCGTGCGAGTGTTCATTAAGTACATCATGTTAAAGCCAACTCCTAAAGCATTATTCTTATTTAATTTGTAAATAAATTTCATTGGCATTACCGCATAATGAAGGTCATTCAGTTTATAGGTTGTAACATCATTGTTAACTCCAAAACCATAAGTGGTAATACTAAAGTTTGCTTTAGCTTCACCTAAGTTTGAAAGTCCGTTGTATTGAAGGCCAACTAGGAATGACGAGCGTGAATCGATATTGTACATATAATTGATGCCAAGAACAGGGCTTATGTTATTTCCGTTGCGTGTGTTATTCACTTTCCACCCAAACGAATTACTTGCGCCAGCTTCAATGTTCATAGTGTGATGTTTTACGCGAACATATTCTTTCACTTTTTTCTCTTCTACTGCAGTTTTTAAATTGGCAGCAGCTATAGCATCTTCTGTTTGACCTAAATTTGTAGTAGTGCTAGGCAAAGCTATCAGATCAGTTTCTTCAAGATCAGTTGCTATAATATTTCTATCATCTCCGGCCGCTTGTGGATCTGTTTGTTGTTGTGCGATGTTTTCTGACTCAGATTTAATATTGCCTTTTGCATTGTTGTTTGTTTTAGCAGCATCCGTATTTGATGGAATGTTAGCAGTATTGCTTGCATCCATTTTCACATGAGCACCTTCTGTTTCACCCACAATTTCTTGCGCGCCTGATTTTGAGGTTTCAGTTTTTGTTACTTTCACTTCCGACGAACC
>CAYYUS010000683.1:0-2054 GCA_964474925.1 uncultured Akkermansia sp.
ATGCACAAACGACTGTTGGAAAGGGAGACCTTGGCCTCATATTCTTTGAGTTTTGTCTTTTCGAGGCGGATTAGATCTTGAAACCGGAGTTTACATTAGTAAATGAGGATTTCAAGATTGAAATCCAACGATGAAAAGGCTAAACTCAATGAATATGAAATAAAAAAGCCCCGATCTAAGACCGAGGCTTCCTTTAACTTCTTTAGCGGTTAAGAATTACTTCTTTTTTCCACCTTTAGATGCAGCAGCAATTGAATCAGCAACACGTGCAGAATCAGCTTTTGCTTGAGCAGCAGCAGCTTCAGCAACTTTTGCAGCTTCAGCTTCAGCAGCAGCGATTGAATCTTGAGCAGCTTTTTCAACTGCAGCGATAGAATCAGCTTTTGCTTTTTCTTTTGCTTCCATTTCTTCTTTTGAAGGACCACAAGCCACGAAACTAGCTGATAAAGCAGCGATAGCAACGATAGATAATACTTTTTTCATTTTAGTTTTAGTTTAATTTTGCTGCAAATATATATGTTTTTTGTTAATTTAAGCAAAAAAAATATTTTTTTTCTTTTTGCCCCCAAAAACCCATGCCACCCCCTATTTTTATACCTTTGTAGAGCCTTATTTTTATGTATTCAATCCTAAAACCCCTACTTTTTAGGCTAAACCCCGAAAAGGCCCACCACGTAACGTTTTCGCTCATTAAAATGGCGAATTTTATACCGGGTTTACCGGCCCTTTTTAGAGGCCTTTATAAGGTTGAACACCCCTCTTTAAAACGAACCGTATTTGGACTAGAGTTTCCTAATCCGGTTGGCTTGGCGGCCGGACTAGACAAGGACGCCCTGGTATTTAACGAATTTGGAAATTTTGGTTTTGGGGCCGTTGAAGTTGGTACCGTAACCCCAAAAGCCCAGCCCGGAAACGATAAACCAAGGCTATTTAGACTTGTAAAAAATGAGGCTCTTATTAATAGAATGGGCTTTAATAATCAAGGCGTAAAAGCGGCCGCGGAAAGACTTAAAAACAGAAAGAAGAACGGTCCTATTATTGGCGGAAATATTGGAAAGAATAAGATAACCGAGAACGAAAATGCCATTTCGGATTATGAGATCTGTTTTAACGAGCTTTTTGATGTGGTAGATTATTTTGTGGTGAATGTTTCATCGCCTAATACCCCAAATTTAAGAGCTCTTCAGGATAAAGAACCGCTTACTAAACTTTTGACTCACGTTAAAAACTTGAATTCAAAAAAACCAAACCCTAAACCTATACTTTTAAAAATTGCACCCGATCTTATCAACGAACAATTAGATGAGATCATCGACATAGTTATTCAAACAAAAATTGATGGGGTAATTGCAACAAATACAACTATTAGTCGTGAAGGATTGAAATACACGGCTGAAGAAATTGCAGCGTTTGGTGCAGGAGGATTAAGCGGCAAACCATTAACCGATAGAAGCACCGAAGTAATTCGGTATTTAAAAACAAAGTCGAATAATGCTTTTCCGGTAATTGGAGTTGGAGGAATTCACAGTGCTAAAGATGCGCTGGATAAAATAAAAGCGGGTGCCGATCTTATTCAGCTTTACACCGGTTTTATTTACAAAGGTCCGGCTTTGGTAAAAGAAATTAATACCGAATTAATAAACTATTACAATGCTAAAACTAATTGAGTGTCCTCGCGATGCCATGCAAGGCATTAAGGAATTTATTCCAACCGAACTCAAAATAAACTATTTGAACCAATTATTAAAAGTTGGTTTTGATACGATCGATTTTGGAAGTTTTGTTTCGGCAAAAGCAATTCCTCAATTGCAAGATACTGCCACCGCTTTAAAAGGATTGGATCTTTCAACTACAAAGTCGAAATTACTAGCCATCATTGCAAACACACGTGGCGCTGAAGACGCTTGTAAATTTGAAGAGATAACATATTTAGGTTTTCCTTTTTCAATTTCCGAAACATTTCAGCAACGCAATACAAATTCATCCATTGCCGAATCGTTAGTTAGAGTTGACGAGATCCAAAATTTGTGCATCAAACATAAAAAAGAATTAGT
>CAYYUS010000684.1:0-2051 GCA_964474925.1 uncultured Akkermansia sp.
TCCAGAGGTTCTTATAAATTCAAAGAATTAATGAGCGAGATAGCTAGCGATTTTAGTATTGGTGCTAATGCAAATTATCTATTTGGCTCTACGCTTAACTATACCGATGTGCGTTATCCAAATTCATTAACGTACTTCAATACCATTCGCGAAAAAACAGTTCGTATCAACGATTTTACCGGGAATTTTGGAATTCAAACTGCTTTTACTATTGATAGTGTAAAGGCAAAGAAAGACACCGGCAATGTTGTTGCAGGTCGCCTAAAAAGAGGGCTTAGCGAAAAAGTGAAGATCACATTTGGTTATTACATGGCGCTTAACAATACAGTAAAGGCAAAATACGACATAGTGTCTTATAATTATTTCTTAAATAACACCGCCATTGTTCCAAAAGATACAGTTTTAAAATCTATTGATCAGAGCGGAAAGATAACACTACCACTCGAGCAAGGTTTTGGAATTGGATTTAAAAAAGGGGAGAAGTTTAATTTAGTATTAGATTATGCCATTACTGATTGGAGCAAATTTAAAATGTTTGATTATACCAACACGCTAAAAAACAATATGCGCACATCTATAGGCTTTAATTATGTGCCAGATAAGTATGTTTTAGGAAAAGGCACTTACTTTAAACGCACACAATACAGAGCGGGCGCTTTTTATAATTCAGGATATTTGGATATAAATAAAACACTCATCAAAACTTATGGAGTGAGCGCCGGATTGAGCTTGCCTGTTGGTATTAGAACTGGAACAGGTTTGGTAAATATTGGTGTTCAGTATGGAGTAACCGGCACGCAAAGTAATAGTCTTATCAAAGAGAATTTTCTTCGCGTTAATTTTGGTTTTACGTTCAATTCAACTTACCTCGAGGATCTTTGGTTCCGTAAATTCAAATATGATTAGTATTGAAGTTTAAGGCTAAACATATTTTTATTTATTCCGCCCTAACTTTATTTGCATTTTCCTGTACCAACGACCTTAAAGATGTATTGGCGATCCCACGAAATAAATTAAGTCCTTCGCAAACCGCCGATACAGTTTCGATGATCTACACCGATAGCGCACAATTAAAAGTGGTTATAAAAGCCAATCGCCTTATTCAATTTGATAAAAATGTGTCGGAGCCATTCACAATCCTATCAAATGGAGTTAATGTTACTTTTTTCGACGATGAAGAAAAAGTATCAAGTACCTTAAAAGCAAATTATGCCATACGCTATGAACTTTCAAAGCGCATGGAAGCAAAGTACGCGGTTGAGGTGGTGAATAACAAAGGCGAAAAGTTAGAGACCGAAAAATTGACATGGGATGAAGGAACAAAACGTATCTATACAAATGAATTTGTTAAGATCACAACTCCCACTCAGATCATATCTGGTAAAGGGTTGGAGAGTAATGAAGATTTTTCGAAGTATTCAATTAAAAAAGTAACAGCTATTATTCAATTACAAAACGACGAATTATAATATGGATCAAAATTTATTTAAAATATTAGAGAAACTATGGCTGGGAGGCGCTGTAGTTGGGGTTTTAGGCTGCATCTTTTTTTTAACTCAAAAAGATAACGACAGCGCGCTTTTCTTTTTTGCATTTTTTATTTTGTCGTGTGTAGTTTATTACGTGCGTCGAACACAAAGCAAAAAACATCAAGAGTATTTAGACCAAAAAAAGAAAGCAGGAAAATAATTCCTGCTTTCTTTTTTATAAATTCAATTAAAATTAATCTCTACTTCCGGTATATCGTAAGATCATGTAGAGTAAAGATGCAATTGCGCCCAAAGCAGCCACAAAATAAGTGTAAGCAGCCCATTTTAAAGCATCTTTAGCATTATCGTGCTCTGAACCGTGTGTAATTCCTGCACTATTCAGCCATACTAATGCTCTTTGGCTCGCATCAACTTCTACAGGTAATGTTATAATGGTAAATAAAGTAACCACCGATTGAAGAATAATAAAAACCAGCATTAATGTATTTCCTAAACTTGGAAGAAAATAAAATCCGAACAAAAGAGCCATCGAAATAAAGCCCATTGCCGAAGATGCAATTT
>CAYYUS010000685.1:0-2046 GCA_964474925.1 uncultured Akkermansia sp.
TCCAAATGTGATATTTGCCGATTGCGATTACGAAAAAATGTTGTCTACAACTATGCTTTCATCGTTTGCTAATCAAGGACAAATTTGTTT
This sequence comes from uncultured Akkermansia sp., assembly GCA_964474925.1. Lineage (GTDB taxonomy): Bacteria > Bacteroidota > Bacteroidia > B-17B0 > Aurantibacillaceae > Aurantibacillus. The sequence continues at coordinate 91 of CAYYUS010000685.1, forward strand.
ATGCGGCTCACGCATTTATGTGGAGAAAAGTATTTACGAAAAATTTAAAAAAGACTTTGTAGAAAAAACAAAAGCCTTAGTGGTTGGCGATCCATTAAAGGATGATACAAAAATTGGTGCTGTAGTTTCAAAACCGCATCAAGAAAAAATATTAAGTTACGTTGAGCTCGCTAAAAAAGAAGGCGGAACTGTTTTATGTGGTGGACATGCTATTAAATTAGAAGGTGACTTAAGCGAAGGCTATTATATTGCTCCAACCGTTATTGAAGGCTTAGCGCATACTTGCAGAACTAACCAAGAAGAGATCTTTGGCCCTGTTGTAACAATTACACCTTTTGATACCGAAGAACAAGCTCTGGAAATGGCTAATAGCACGCGTTACGGACTTGCTTCAATTGTTTGGACAGAAAATTTAACCCGTGCGCATCGTTTTGCCAATAATATTCACGCAGGAATTGTGTGGATCAATTGCTGGTTACTACGCGATCTTCGCACACCATTTGGTGGCGTAAAAGATAGCGGCGTTGGTCGCGAAGGTGGTTTTGAAGCATTAGACTTTTTTACAGAGCCAAAAAATGTTTGCATAAAATTAAAGTAATGGATTTCGACAACTCAACACGCACAGAACTTTCAAGCCTTGGTGAATTTGGTTTAATAAACCATTTAACCCAACACATCGAGCTTAAAAATACCGAAACAGTAAAAGGTGTTGGCGATGACGCCGCCGTACTTTTACTTGGAATTAAACAAACTGTTGTTACCACCGATATGCTAGTGGAAGGTGTGCATTTTGATCTAACCTACATGCCACTAAAACATTTGGGTTATAAAAGTGTTGTTGTGAATTTGAGTGATGTTTACGCTATGAACGCGCAACCAAAACAAATTTTAGTGTCGTTTGCTTTAAGTAGTCGCTTTAGTTTAGAGGCCGTAGAAGAATTATACTCAGGCATGTTAATGGCTTGCCAAAAATATGGTGTTGATCTTGTTGGTGGAGATACAACATCCAGCACAAGCGGCTTGGTAATTAGCATCACCGCTATTGGGGTTGCCGATCCGGGCACTGTAGTTTATAGAAGCGGCGCTAAGGAAACTAATTTATTGTGCGTAAGCGGAGATCTTGGCGGAGCATACATGGGCTTACAAATTTTAGAAAGAGAGAAAGCGGTTTATAAAGAGAACCCAAAATTACAACCCGACCTAGAAGGAAAAGATTATATCTTAGAACGTCAGCTAAAACCAGAAGCACGAAAAGATATTATTGATCTGTTCGCACGATTGCAAATTCAACCAACAGCCATGATAGATATTAGTGATGGTTTGGCTTCTGAAATTTTACACATCTGTAAAAACTCAAACGTTGGTGTTGAATTATACGAAGAAAAAATTCCTATCGATCCATTAACTTACGATACCGCTCGCGAATTTGGTCTCGACCCTACTGTTTGCGCTTTAAGTGGTGGCGAAGATTACGAATTACTTTTTACCATAGATCTTAAAGACTACGAAAAAGTTAAAAATCAGCTCGATTTCACTGTTATAGGCCATATTACCAATGAATCGAAAGGTAAATTATTGGTTACAAAATCCGGAACAGTTACTGAGCTTACTGCTCAAGGATGGGACGGATTAGCCAAAAAATAGGCCTTGGGCTTATGAATTTAATTTGCTATATTTGGTTATATAGCTTTGCTTGAGAAAAACCTTCCTTATAATTTTTACCCTTGTTAAATTCTTAATTACTGAGAGTCAAAATCTTCATTGGATTAAAGAAATTAAAGGTAAGGGTGATCTTTATATTAACTCAACTTGTTTTGATAACTCAGGCAGTATTTTCGCTACTGGCTATTTCCACGACAGTACTGATTTCGCTCCCGGTCCCTTAACGAACTACTTATTTCCTGTACAATATATGGATGCTTTTATTTCAAAACTGGATGCAAATGGGAATTTGGT
>CAYYUS010000686.1:0-2046 GCA_964474925.1 uncultured Akkermansia sp.
GGCTCCACCACTCTTCAACACAAACGGATCGTTTCCTGTCAGGGGGTACGGGAGTAATGGAACGGAAAACCGGGTTAAGGATTTTTTTAAAACTTCCTCCGCCTATTTGGCGTTATTTTTTAGTATTCTGTAATAACACCTTCTCTATATCCTCCTACTAATCAGGAAGGTAGTAGATCATAGCTGGATTAGTTTGTCGATCCTTGTGGCATTAAAAATCATTTTATTTTGTTCGAATTTCAGATGATCTTGCCCTGCGTAGAGTTGGGTGCGACATTTAGTGATTGCGCTTGTGTTTCCGTAATCTCAACATTTTTCGTTCTTTTCGAGAAAAGTCTTGCTTTGTCGGCGGCCAAACCTTCTTGTTTAGGACTACGTACATCCTGGTATCGCTGCTCGACAGCTTCCGTACGTTGCTTTCTTGTATTGATTTCTGAAAAAAGTGTAACTTTATTTAAAATAATATTGTATTGTTCTGATATGTTTGATAGCTCGCTTTGAGTAGTTTGAGGATTTATTTGTTGTATTAAGTTTTCTAAATCTTTTTTTAGGCTTTCTAATGTTAGTGGGAGCCTATACCCGGCAGGTGGAGTAGTCGAGAATACTAATTCTATCATTTTTTTCATGGCTTTTGGTGTCAGTTTTTTTATCACCACTTTTTCTATATTAATGTTTTCAGCTTCGCCCGAGATGGCTGAAAAATTACTCGTCAATTCTAATGGTAGGAGCTGTTCCTGCATAAGATCTTCATATTCTTTTTGAAGAGTGGCTTCAAATTCTTTTTTAAGACCAGCGTCATATCTACTTTGAGCAGCTTCATATCTACTTTTAAGAGCGGGTATTTTTGAGTCTAATTTTTCTATTGATAATCTAATTTTGTTTTCAAGGTCTTCGCTTGTTAAAATAGATATCAATTTGTTCTCAAAATTGGCTTGAGGCTGTGGATTTGAAGATTCCATCTGTTGTTGTGGTTCGTTTTTATAGTAAAACCAATTTGTAAACGCAGTGGCACCATAAGCGATACTTCCGGCGAATATGCTGATGATAAGTCCTAATGTATATCTACAAAATTTTCCAATTCCATATAACATTGCTGACATCGGGCCCTTAATCATGTCGGATTTATGATAGCCCAAACTACATAGCCTATCAGTTTCGTCCATGATAAATGCAACTGTTTTGAAAAATGCTTCTGAAGCCTTCATTTGCTGTACCCTATAAGAGTCTGAGTTATTGTTTTTAATTTTAACACATCGAGCCTTAATTGCCAAATTGATGGTCAAATTATGGGAGTGAGATACGGTAGTAATAGAGCGTCAAACCGGGCTAAGGATTTTTTCAAACTTCCTCCGCCTGTTTGGCGTTATTTTTTAGTATTCTGTATACTGTTGCCTCACCAAGTTTCAATTTTTTAGCAACACTAACTTTTGATGCTCCATGGGCAATGAGATCTCTAACCTCTCGTTGCTTATCCATTGATATTGGTTTACGACCTTTGTATTTTCCTTCCACTTTTGCTTTGGCCACTCCTTCTCGCTGACGTTCCAACATGATTTCTCGTTCGAATTGCGCAACGGCAGCTAAAACAGTTAACATCAGTTTGCCAGTTGGAGTTTGTGTGTCCATTCCCAAGTTGAGTATGCGTACTTCAACTTTTTTTTTCTTTAATTGTTGAATAATACTCAGTAAATCTGTAACAGATCGAGCTAACCGATCTATTTTAGTAATAATAAGCACATCTCCCTCACGAACAAAATCCATCGCAGCTTGAAGTTCTGGCCGTTTAATAACAGAAGACGATATTTGCTCATTAAATATTTTTTCACAACAAGCGGAATTAAGTTCTTTCAACTGCGCTTCTAAGCCGGCTATTTGTTCTGTTGTCGATGTCCTTGCGTAACCAATATTCATTATCAATCCTTAGAGTCTAGAGTTTGTGATAGAATGCCTATCATATTAAAAAATTGTAACCGGCCAAATTAAATTGCCGATATCAGCCACATTATTTTGCCGATTAGCACTCACCAATTAGTAAACACTTCCGAG
>CAYYUS010000687.1:0-2046 GCA_964474925.1 uncultured Akkermansia sp.
CGATATACGATACCGTCGGTAAATAGATCACACCGCGCGTTTTTTGCGCGGCGTACCGTTTATGAGTTTGCGATTGTTTGCAGCTTCCATTAATTTAGAAGAAGCTTCGGTAAGCAATCCTTTACGAAAATAATAATCAGCTTCCAGTGCAGGTAATTGCTTTTTAATGTGGGCAGGTATTTTTTTCTCGTTCTTTAATAAAGAGATGATAGGTTCTGCACTACTTACTGATCCAACTTCGTTATACGATTTTATAAGCCATACCATAGCATCGTATTTATCTTTTGAATGATTGTAAGTGCTTACTACATATTCAAATGCTTCAATGCCCGAAAAGAATTCGCGTTTATAAAAACGCGAGATGCCAATGTTGATCCAATTATTATCGATCCATTTTCCGGAAGTAGGAATGGTATTGTCTTTTGAATCTTTGATAGCATGACGTTGAATACACGTTGTTGATTTTTTTATGGCCTTATCAAATTCCGGGAAAGTTGTTTTTGCTTTTTCGTGTGTTGGATAAACATAAACAGGTAACGTTTTATCGTAGTTCTATCTGTTATTATTTTCAATTTTAAAAACGCCGTCTTTTATACTTTCGGTAGAATAATAATAGCCGTTAAAACGCGCCGTTAAATTATGATAGCCTCTTGAAACAACCGTGTTCTTTTTTGTAGAACATGAAGCCAAGATCATGATGAAGCTGAGATATGTGAAAAGCCTGAAAGTCACTTCTTTACTCAAACCTAGATTATCCATTAGAAATTCTATTACGAACCAAAATCCCTTCAAAATTTGAACCTTTGCTCTTTCTACATAGCTTTGGCTATGCCTCATTCGCAAAAGCTCAAATTTTATTGGGGTTTTGGTTCTCACTACAAATTTCTAATGGACAATCTAGGTTTAACGAAAGAACGGTAAAAATAGTATAATTTTTACACTATTAAAGGGAAAAAAGTGTTAAGCAGCCTATTAAGAGAGCTGTTTTACAGCCAAATAGGCCGCTCGCGCGGATTTGTAATCCGCGTATAGATATATTGAATTCCGTCGATCACGTTTTAAATGACTTAATTAGCTACAAAACATAGCAATGAAACTTTCGGTGTTGTTGTAACTTTGTATCATGTCAACAAAATACAAGGCCTTAAACCCCGACTCCGCTTACTTCATAACCATTACAACGGTGAAGTGGGTTGATCTATTTACAAGGCAAAACCAAAGGAATTTAATTATGGATTCACTAAAACATTGCCAGAAGGAGAAAGGACTTGAGATCTACGCCTGGGTTTTGATGCCAAGTCACTTCCATATGATTTGCAGAGCAACAAAAAAGGAGTTTGCACTTGTAGATATTATGAGGGATTTTAAGAAGTTTACATCCAAAGCCATTATAAAACTAGTTAAGGAGGAACCTGAAAGCAGGCGCGAGTGGCTGTTGGAAATATTTTCGAAAGCCTGCGAGCATTTGAAGCGAAGCCAAGAGTATAAAGTGTGGCAAGATGGCTATCATGCGAAGGAGTTATTTAGTAACAACTTCATTTATCAAAAGCTACATTACATTCACAAAAATCCCGTGGAAGCTGGAATTGTAATGAAACCCGAGGAATATTTGTATAGCAGTGCCAGGAATTATGCAGATATGGAAAATTTATTGGATGTTGTAGTTATAGATCCGCAATTGAGAACGTATAATTGAGTAGCGCGTTAACGGGGTTATCGTTTATAGTTAACAGTAGCGCGGATTACAAATCCGCGCGAGCGGGGTTCCCACCTAAATTCCATTCTTGCGCTTGAATATACATACTTGTAAGAATGAATAATGTACAAAATTTGATTCTTTTTTTCATATTGTTTTAATTAATAATTAGTAGTTTGCCCTGTATTATTGATTTGTTTGATTGGATGCGATAGTAATAAATTCCAGTTGGCATATTTTCGAAATAAAAACTCTCACTTTTTGTCAATAAAAGATCGCCCATTTGATTGTAAATCTGAATATTTAATTTTTCTGAGGATTCAACATAAAAAAGATCCCCATTTTTAAAC
>CAYYUS010000688.1:0-2039 GCA_964474925.1 uncultured Akkermansia sp.
GCGAAATTGTGGAAGCTTGTGCCGAAGTTGGTGTAAAATACCTTACACTTTATGCATTTAGCACCGAAAATTGGAATCGCCCAAAAGAAGAAGTAGATGCTTTAATGGAGTTATTAGTGGCAACTATTAGCCTTGAAACTCCTAATTTGAACAAGAATGGCGTAAAACTTCAAGCCATTGGCGACCTTAAAAGCCTGCCTCAATCGTGTCAGGAGGAATTGCAAGAATCTATTAATATCACCGCAAATAATTCAAAAGTTACCTTGATCCTTGCTTTAAGTTATTCAAGCAAGTGGGAGATCACTCATTCGGTAAAACAGATCGCGCAATTAGTGAAGGAAGGAAAATTAAAACCGGAAGATATTACATCAAGCACTATTCAAAAATATTTATGTACTGCCAATTACCCTGATCCGGAATTAATGATCCGCACAAGTGGTGAACATCGCATCAGTAATTTTTTATTATGGCAACTCGCTTATGCAGAGTTCTATTTTACCGAAGTATTGTGGCCCGATTTTAGAAAGGACGAATTTTATAAAGCCATTTTATCATACCAAAATCGCGAACGTCGCTTTGGTTTAACTAGCGACCAGATCACCAACAATTAATGATCAAAAGAACAGGTATCATATGTTTTCTAATTATGTTGTGCATTTCAGTAAGCGCACAAGATGATAGTTTGATGCTGAATAGCATAAAATCACCAAAGAAATACAAAATAGGTGGCATCAATTTTGAAGGCGCAGAGAATTCAGATAAGAATGTGATCAAATTACTTTCGGGCTTAAAACAAGATGATGAGATCACCATCCCTGGCGATAAGATCACTGATGGTATTAAGGCGCTTTGGAAACAAGGTTTATTTGAAAGTATCGAGATCTATGAAGAAAGAGAAAAGCGAGTTGGTAATACAATTTTTTTAGTGATCAAAGTAGTTGAACGTCCACGTCTTTCAAAATTCAAATTTGATGGTGTGCGCAAAACAGATGCCGATGAGATCAGAGGCCAGATCCGTTTATTAAAAGAGCGTGTGATCACCGATTATCTTTTAGGATCGGTAAAAAATACAGTGAACGATCATTACAAGAACAAAGGATTTTTCTTTAATAAAGTAGACATCATTCAAGAAAAGGATATCACTACAAAAACACCTCACGTTATTCTTACCATTAAAGTAAGTAAAGGAGAAAAAGTTCGTATCGAAAAAGTGAACATCATTGGAAATACGGTTTTAAGTGATGGAAAGTGTCGTCGTAAATTAAAAGAAAGCAAAGCACACCATTGGTACAATCCATTCAATTCCGGAAAATATTTAGAAGAGAATTTAGCAGGAGATCTTCCAAACATCATCACAAAATATAATTCAAAAGGATATCGCGACGCCAGAATAGTGAAGGATACAGTTTATTTTGTGAAACCTAACCGCGTGAACATTGACGTAACCATTGATGAAGGTCATAAATATTACTTTGGTAAATTCAAGTGGTATGGAAATACAAAATACCGTAGCTCACAATTAGATACAATTGTGAATATCAAAGCAGGTACGGTTTATAATCAAGAAAAGCTCGATCAAAAATTATACATGAATCCAAGCGGATTTGATATCTCTTCGCTGTATATGGATGATGGTTATTTGTTTTTCAATTTAATTCCTCAAGAAAGTAATGTACATGGCGACACCATCGATTACGATATTTTGATCTACGAAGGAAAACAAGCGATCATTAATAAAGTAACGGTTGTAGGTAACGACAAAACTAACGACCATGTGATCTATCGAGAGATCAGAACAAGGCCGGGGCAATTATTCCGTCGCTCTGATATTATTAGGACCCAACGTGAATTAGCACAACTTACATTCTTCAATCCTGAGAAAATGAACGTAGTGCCAACTCCAAATCCTGCTGATGGAACTGTGGATATTGAATATACGGTTGAAGAAAAACCAAGCGATCAAATTGAATTAAGTGGTGGTTACGGAGGAAGAAATAATTCTTTCAACGGAGGTGGAACAGGCGTTGGTGGTGTAGGTA
>CAYYUS010000689.1:0-2038 GCA_964474925.1 uncultured Akkermansia sp.
TACGAGTTAGTATAAGGGCAACTAAAAACCTCGCCAGGTTTTTGGTTTTTTGAGAGCCAAAGCCCCGTTAATAGCGGGGTTTTTGGTTTTTATACGTAGAGACCTTTTTAGTTAGCCACAAAGACACGAAGAACCAGCATCAAAATAACCTTTGTGTCTTTGCGCCTTTGTGGCTATAAACAGCATATTGTCTCTACTTCCGATAGGAGATATCAACCTCTAAATGAATTCCCTCAAAATAATGATTATCAAGCGGTTTAAAGAGGCCTTTTAGGCTTATGAACAGCTTAAGATCTGCTAAAAGCTTGGGCTCCTGCAATAAAACCAAAGTCTCGTCGTTATATAGATAACTAACGTTTTAAACACACACTAAAAACACAAAAAACACACCTAAACTGCCTATGCAAAAAACTTTTACTCTCGAATTTGATACATTAAACATTGCTAAAGAAGAGAAGGACCTAAAAGCAATTTTATTTAATGACAACCAAAAGCAAGATGAACCATCTAGTTTTTGTATCAACAACATCCTCAACTATAGTAAAAATCTGGAAGTACAAAAAAGCTCTACGCTTGGTACAATTGATTTTTTAAGAAGTTAAAAATGCTCCGGGTAACGCGGGTGTGTTTGATCACTAACTAGATCATAATTACCTGCGTTTACCCGTTGTCGAATTAAAAAGGGAAAATGTTTTACACTTTCCCTTTTTTAATGAATTTCTAATTGGCGTTTATCTCAACTCAGCACCAAACGTGCTTTTATAAGATTCAATAAGCTTTTCCATTACCTTTTCAATTTGCTTATCGGTTAAAGTAGCATCTTCGCTTTGTAAAATAAAACTCAAAGCATACGACTTTTTGTTTCCAAGCTTCTCACCTTCGTAAACATCAAACAAATTTACTTCCTTCAACAATTTACGCTCGGTGTTTAAAGCGAGTGCTTTTAATTGCTCGTACTTCACGGTTTTATCTAACAACATTGCCAAGTCGCGACGAACGCTTGGATACAAAGGCAACTCAACAAAGGTTACTTTTAATTTTTTATACGCCTTTACTAGAGCACTCCAGTTAAGTTGTGCGTAAAATACGCTTTGTTTGATTTCGAATTTATTCAAATGTGCTTTGTTCACAGAGCCGATCTCAACAATGGTGTTTTTATTCAATTGATAACTCAATCCATAGTCGAAAGCATGATAAGAAGATTCTGAACTTGTGAAATTATTTATTCCCAAAGCCTTTAAAAGATTTTCAACAACTGATTTCAAATAATTAAGATCCACATTTTGATTCAAACCATAATGATTCTCATTAAAGGTTGTTCCGGTAACTAATAACGAAAGATGTTTATCTTCCACATATTTAAATTCTTTCAGATCGTCAATATGATAAACCTTTCCTATCTCGTAGAATTTCAAATTCGCTTGCTTACGATTGATGTTGTAGGCCAATGATTCTAAGCCGCCAAATAAAAGATCTCCACGTAAAACATTCAGATCATTACTCAATGGATTAACCACTTTTACCAGATCATCTGTTGTAGCATGGTTAGATTCCTTGGTTAAAGAAAGATTCATGGTCTCGTTAAAACCAATCGAAGTTAAAAACCCTCCTACTCTTTCTTCTACTATTCTGTCAAAATTCTTTTCTTCGTTAAATGCGGTGTAGATGATTTGTTTTGAGGTTTCAATATTATTATAACCATACACACGCATCACTTCTTCCACTACATCCGCGGCGCGCGTTACATCTGTTTTATATTTTGGGACCTCTAACAGTAATCCATCATTTCCTTCGTGATCAATAATAATCCCTAAAGATGTAATGATATTCTTTACAATGCCTTTATCAATGGATTTTCCAATAAGATCATTACAGTAATTATAAGAGAATGCAATTTTTACCGGTTCTAATTTTTCAGGATACACATCATTTATACCCATGCTTATTCTTCCACCTGCAATTTCCATGATCAAATTTGCAGCTCTAATGGCAGCATTCACGGTCATTTCAGGATCGGTGCCTCTTTCAAATCTAAAAG
>CAYYUS010000690.1:0-2032 GCA_964474925.1 uncultured Akkermansia sp.
TTTTTTACCATTAATTTTATTTTTACTGTGACTACTACTCTGATTTACATATAAATATTTTCCGATATATATTTAGTTGTTTACTCTCAATTTTTACAAAATAAATCCCGTCGCTTAAACCGGTTAATTTAACATTGATTTTTTTCAGGCCAGTAGATTCACTATGTACCACTTTTCCGTCAACATTAAAAATACTAATTTCATATTCTGAAAGTTCAGGGATTGCAGAAAAATCAAGATTAAGTTGATCGCTCGCTGGGTTTGGGAACATCTTAACGGTAGAAGGTAGTTCTTTTATTTCGCTGAGCCCTATCGAGGGTTGAAATAATAATTCGTTACTTGCCGTGTAGCTAAAATCTCCGGTGGTCGAATGGCTATGATCTGCAGCCAAAAGACCCACATAAAGTTTTATCTTACCTACATTGGTCAAAGGTGCAGTCCATGTAAATCTCCAACTATTAGAATTGGCTGAGTCGGCTCCACAAGGAGTATGGCTTACATATCTCCTTGGGCCATCTGTATATGTTCTTGTTCTTACTGCATCAATAACATTAAATGACCCAATAGTTGTATTATTGCTGTCCTTTAGCGCTAAACATGAGAAACCAAATTTTGCAATCAAAGATTGACTGACCCTAACCGTTCCGGTATAAGTTTGGCCTGAACTGTATGAAGACGTGCCAATATCGAAGGTAAACGTGGCCGGACCGGAATTTAATGTTCCGGCATGACAACCATTACACGCGGTTTCACCCGGGGCTCCGGTATGGCCTCCCACGAAAGGCGCATCACATCCTGGCAAAATCTTAGTTGCATTTAAAAAAATGGCCAAGCAGGCTAATCCAAAAAATACTATTATAGCTTTTCTTTTCATTTTCCCCCAATTATGTATTTAGATTTAAAATTTTGTTATCGTATAATTACTAATTTCTGAGTTGATGGTTTCCCGTCAATACTAATTTTTAAAAAATATACCCCATTTGTTATTTCTGATGAAAATTCCGATTTAAATTTTTGTAATCCTACAGACTGCTTTTCTTTAAATAATTCCTTTACTTCTTTACCGCGTAGATCGCAAAGAACAGTTCGTACTTCGGCAGAATTGGAAAGAAAATATTCAAAACTTAAACCCCCCGAAGCAGGATTTGGAAATACATTTATTTCAAAACTCTTTTTATTTTGAATTTCAGGCACGTCAACTGTACCATCCGAAACCAAAGCTAAAAATGAATTATCTGCATTATCTCCGGTTGAATTTCCATCATTATTAACCGCATTACCAGAAGCATAAATCCATACGCTATCACTTTGCGGCGCCACCCAAACGAAAGAAAAAATCGCAGAGCCGAGGCCCGATTTCATATTTGTGTGAGTTGCATTTTGTCGACTGTTAAATGAATTCACAAATTGTACACCTGTTAATGGAGTGGACATGATTCCGGTACTCGAATCTTTTTCATTTAATATTTCGCATCCGAAACCGAATCTACTAAAATCTGAATTGCCAACTGAAATATTAATTGTATAGGTGGTGCCAGGGCTGAACATATTACCTGAGAAGGATGGAATTGAAGATATTCCAATGGTAGTTGTTCCGGAACTTGCACCATGACAACCTGTACACGTTCCCTCTCCGGGGGATCCCGTATAGCCGGCAATGCCGGTGCTGTATTTTAAAACAAACGATGAGGCAACCATTAAAATACCCATGGAACTAATTAAAAGAATGGCTTTTTTATTCATTTTTCGCGTGCATTATTTTTTTATTCTATTATTATTTTTTTAATGACGACTTTGTTGTTGTGCTTTATTTTTAGTAAATAAATTCCGCATGCGAAAGGTGCAATATTTACTTTCAGAAAATTTGATCCAATTTCTTTGGAGTTATAAACAAGATCGGAAAGTGAGTTAATTAAAGAAATTTCAATATTTTCCTTTGTATTTATTTCATCGATGATAACATTTAAAACTTCATGAGCCGGATTAGGGAACGCGTGAATATTTAAAGGACTTCTAACATTTTCATTAATTC
>CAYYUS010000691.1:0-2026 GCA_964474925.1 uncultured Akkermansia sp.
CCTCTAAAACAGGGGGTTTTTTTGTGAAAGACAAGTGAGACCTTGCTTTTATAAAACCCTCTTTTTCGAATAAAAACCCTCTATTAAGCGCTCAAAACCTGTTAATTACCAGTGTACTGAGTGATATGGGCCTATTGATGTGCTAAGCAAGGGTACAAATTAGTTGTTTTTAACGAAAGCGGGATCGGTTTCTGTAGTTTTAAGCAGTTAAAAAAGTATTTTCTAAACATAATATATAAAATGAAAAAAGTAGCAATCATCATCACTCTGGTAACATTATTTTTTGCAGCACAGGCACAAAATGCAGCATGGGTACCGGGTACTGTATGTTCAACTTGTATTGTAAATAACAATCCTCCAAGCAATCCGCCAAGCAATCCAAAAGGTGGCAACAATAACAATCAAACTAATAATGGTAATGGTACTATTGGTACTATATATACAAGAACAGTGTGCGGTTTGGATTATGTTCAAGGAAAAGTAAAGCTTGGTAAAAGAGGTATTGGTGGAGTTAACCAACCAGCAGTGATTAATATTGCCGGTATACCTGCTGGCGCTGTTATTGAAAAAGCATTTTTATACACCGGCGGTTGTGGTAACGGAGCGGCTATGAATGTAACAGTTGTTAATCCTGTTGCAACAAGTGTTGTTTATCCAATGACTTTAATTGGTTCACACGTTGATAAATGTTGGGGATATGTAGGAACACGAAATTATAGAGCAGATATTACTGCGCAAATAAGTGGAAATGGCGCTTATACAATTTCAGGAGTTCTAACTAATCCTCCAACCGCAGGTAATGATATGGATGGAGCAAGCATCGTTGTAGTTTACAGTGATCCAACTGCTTTATTTTGTGGTTGCATTGTTATGGGCGATGGTTGCCAAGTAGGTTTAGGTGGAAATCAAACAAACACTTTAACAGGCTTTCAAGCTCCTGCAACTTCTACATTTGCTCAAGGATTTTATATTGTAAGTGATATGCAAAACGTTGGTCCGTATCCAATGAGAATGAATAGCGCGGCAAACAACTTTACGTATCCTAACGGAGTTCAAAACTGGTGGGATTTTATTCAAGCAACTGCTAACCCTGTTGCCTGTGGTCAAAGCTCTTTTGCTTTTGGTGTTCAATCTAATAACGATTGTTATAACATTGTTCTTGAAGGTATGTATTGGAGAAGTCAATGTCCTTGTACTTTACCGGTATTTACACCAACATCAAATGCTGCTATTTGCCAAGGTTCACAATTAAATTTAAGCACTGTAACATCAGCCACTGCTCCTGTTACTTATACATGGACTGGTCCTGGTTTCTCATCTAACAGTCAAAATACACTTATTGTAAATGCACAACCTCCGTCAAGTGGTATCTATACATTATTTGCTGAGCCTTCTCCATCTTGTATCATTGCAAATACAATAATGGTAAACATATATCCAAACCCAACTATTACTGCTTTAGCTAACAATGGTCCGGTATGTCAGGGCAGTCCTTTAGATATTAATTCGCTCGCTAGCACAAGTGCAACTGCAGTTTATGCATGGACGGGACCAAACGCGTTCACATCAAACACACCTAGTAATACAATTGCAAATGCGCAACCTGCCGCATCCGGTTTTTATAGTTTAACCGTAACAAATACTTACACAGGCGTACCATATAGTACGTGGAATCAAACGCTCACATGTTCGGCATCAGCACAAATGAGTGCGGCCGTTGTTCCTATTTCATCAGTTGGAGTTGTTCCGTTCTATACTATTTGTCAAAACAGTAATTTGAATTTAAGTGCAAGTGCAGCTGGTGCAAATTATTATACATGGGCAAGCTCTACTGTACCACAATTCACATCCAACTTACAAAACCCAACTATCAATAATATTTCACCGGTAAGTTCGGGCGATTATTCCGTTACCGCATATTATACAAGTCCGAGTACAACTTTAATTTGTAAATCGTACGCAGTAAGCAACGTAAGTGTAGTACCACGTAATCCTGTAACACCATTTAGCAGCGCCAACGTTTGTC
>CAYYUS010000692.1:0-335 GCA_964474925.1 uncultured Akkermansia sp.
GGCTTCATTGCAATTGGAGTATTTGCGCTATTGGCTATACTTTATTTTGCGTACCGTAGAAAGAAAATAAAAAAATTAGGCGATAAGAATTTAGTAGATGCATTAATGCCATATTCAAGCACACGTAAACGCGTTGCAAAGGTCGTTTTGTTTTGTTTGGCGTTCAGTAGTTTGGTTTTAGCGCTTTGTAATTTGCAAACAGGCAGTAAGCTGGCTGAAGTAAAACGTGAAGGTGCTGACTTGATAGTTTGTTTAGACGTTAGTAATAGTATGTTGGCGCAAGATCTTACACCAAATCGTTTGGAAAGAGCAAAGTATGCTTTAGAAAAAATGAT
>CAYYUS010000692.1:345-2025 GCA_964474925.1 uncultured Akkermansia sp.
TAGATGGCTTGGAAGGCGATCGTTTAGGTTTGATCATTTTTGCCGGAGAAGCGTATGTGCAATTACCAATCACAAGCGATTATGGCGCTGCTAAATTATTTTTATCATCCATCAATACAAAAATGGTTCCGGTGCAAGGAACAAATGTGTACGCAGCTATTACAAAAGCGGTAGAATCATTTGGTAAGGATGAAGGAAAAAACAAGGCTATCATTTTAATTACCGATGGCGAGAATCACGAAGTGGATGCCATAGTTGCGGCAGAAGAAGCCGGAAAGAGTGGCGTAATGATCAACACCATTGGCATTGGTTCAGAAAGTGGTTCGCCAATTCCTATTATGGAAAATGGTGTTATAAAGGGATATAGAAAGGACAAGCAAGGGCAAACCGTTATAACTAAACTAAATTCAGAGATCTTGAAAACAATTGCCGCAAAAGGAAATGGCGTATATGTACAAGCGAGTCAAAGCGATCTTGGAATAAAAGCGATATTGAGCAAAGTAGATGAGTTAGAAAAATCAAAGATCGACACTAAGATGTTCACCGATTACGAAGATCAATTTCAATGGTTCTTGGCCTTGTCGTTATTTTTATTTGTGATCGAATTCTTTATCAGCGAACGCGTAAGTGAGTGGTTCAAAAAATTAAATCTGTTTGAAAATGCATCTAGGAGTTTATATAAATAGTTTTGCAGTACAAACTAGGATGAAATTCATCTTTGCGGCTTTGCTATGCGTTTTAAATACGTATTCGCAAGAGGATGCCAAATTGTTATACCAAGGAAATAATCAGTATTTCGATTCAAACTATGTGCACTCAACCAGTTCTTTCCGCGAAGCACTTAAAATAAATCCAAAAAATTATAAGGCCAGTTTTAATTTGGGTAATGCTATGTATCGCAATGCCGGCGAAATTAAGAACACTAAAATGGGAATTTTGCAAGGCAAGCAAAAGGTAAGTCCCGATTCACTTGCGAATTTAGTTTACGAAGAAGCTGCACAAAATTTTGCCATCATTGCCAATACTGTTTCTGATAAGGATACATTGCATAGAGCATGGCATAATATTGGAAATTGCTATTTGCAAAAGAAAGATTGGGACCAAGCCATAACGGCCTATAAAAAAGCATTAAAGTTCGATCCTAAAGATGAGGACACGCGTTATAATTTAGCGTATGCTTTAAAAAATCGACCTCCAAAACAAAATAAAGGCGGTGGACAAAGTCAACAGCAACAGAACCAGAATCAAAAGCAGCAACAACAGCAGCAACAAATAAGCAAGGAAGATGCTGAACGATTATTGAAGGCCTTGATGAATGCGGAAAAGAAAACGCAGGATAAACGAAAACAGAAACAAGAAGATGCTTCTAAATCTGACCCTGATAAAGACTGGTAGATTTTTAATAAAACTTAACTAAAGCAATAAATACGTTCAAGGAAAATTGATGTAACTTAAAGTGATGAATTTTGCAAGCAAAATAAAAGTAATGATCGTACTAGTGCTTAGTACTCTGTTTTGCTTTGATATAAGCGCGCAAAAATTCTACGCACAAGTAAACGCAAAGGTTGTTCAAGTTGGGCAAATGTTCGAGTGCGCCTTTATAATGAGTGCAAGCAGTTTAAGTCAGGCAGAGTTCACTGCCCCAAATTTTAAAGATTTTGAAGTGGCCAGTGGGCCTAA
>CAYYUS010000693.1:0-2011 GCA_964474925.1 uncultured Akkermansia sp.
AAGGGCTATTTTATTTAGAACGACACATCATGATTTTCAGAGACACTTACTTGATTCTTTGATATTTTTTACTTAAACTTAATTATCTTCCAAAGATTTTTTATTTCTTCAATTACTTCTAATTCGTATTCTTTTTCATATGCAAAACAAACTTGTATATCTAATACATTGTCTTTGTGTATTTGCACATACATATAGTCATTAAACTTTTCATAATCTCTTCTTCTTGCATTACTATCAACACGAATACATAAAGCAGTATCTGCATTCATTTTTATAAAGTCAGACTTTGATAATATTGGTACTAAATTTTTATCTCTATCATCTTGACAATTTTTACCCCCAAGGTAATTTATATTAGGAGTCCAATTTGGTGTTAGTTTTTTCATTAAACTACCTTCTTCAAGTGGTGATTGTATTCGATTAAAAAAGAAATAAATGATATAATGGTCTTTGTATTTTTTATTTACTATACCGGCATATAATCCATAACTCATACAAGAAATTTGTTTATATGTGGGCACAACTGTTCGATGACTAGGGCTATATCGTTCATAATCATTCCCTATTTGAAAATCAACTCCATATTCTTTAAACTTGTTTTCGTAATAAATAGGATCTTCAGATTTGTTTGAATTTCGAGTTTGACCAAAAACATAAACATTTGAAATAAGCAAATAAAATAGCAATAAGTTTTTCATAAAATATGTGTATAATAAAATATAAATATTATAATTTTACGGCAGTCACCTCGTAAAAATACACCGAATTTTCATATTCTTTTGAATTTAAATAATCACTGTAACTTCCTCCAACGGGATCAAAAAACTGTAATCTATCATCTTTCCATTGTACAATAATATTATGTCCAGTTTTTAAATCATTTTTCCAGTCGATCAATACGAATATTGGATTTTTTCTCTCTTTGACAACTTTTAACATATTCTCTTTATCTGTTAATTGGGTAGCTTCATAATTTTGTTTTAATAATTTAATAGCTTCAATGACATCAGGTCCGCCATTTTTTGTGGAGAGTATTTCTAAAAGAACCTCTTCTTTAGATTTACCAATTATATCTCCATATAGTTTAACATAATGATTTGGATCATCAGAGCCTCCTAAAAGTTCTCCAAGTTTCGCTAATGCACCAAATACACACATTCCATCTGGAATAAAATAATTGGTTAAATCCGATCCACCAGCAATTACTTCACCTCCACCTTCTCCTTCATCTGATTGAATATTTTGTTGATAATTAATATAAATTAAACCGTAGTTGAATCTTTTTTTCTTTTTATAACTTGTTATGAAAAAATCTGGTAAATATCCACCATCCCAAACATATTCATAAGTTGTAATACTAGAAAATGAAGAATTAGAACTATTATTAGATTTTAAAGAAATTCCTGTTTTAAAATTCTGTTTTTTTAATCTAATTCCCATTAAACTATAGATGGAAATAGATCCATTAAAATTAAAATAATTATATGGATCAATTTGATTTGTAATATTGGTACTATCAGGTGTTACTTTTATAAAATATCCATTTATCTTATTTTTAGATTTTGTAGCTACTAATTGCATGTGTTCACCAGACTTATAATTCATAGAAATTGGTACGGTGACACTCTTAACACTACTTGAATCAAAATTAATAAATGCTTTGTCCCAGTCAACAACTGGAGGAATAATATCATTTTCATTTACGCTAAAAGCTCTTATTCCATTTTGAATCTTTGTACTTAGGTTTGAACTGACAGTTGAATCGTGCCAAACCTTCACTTGACTTACAAGTGATTTTAGTTAGTTTTGAGAGATGTTATTGGTGTTTTGCACCACCATCACACCTTCTTTTTTACATGAATTAAGTACTAAGAATAAAAAAGCACAAACGTAGATTAGTGGTTTGAGTTGTTTTATCATATTTAACTTATCAATTGTTTATACTTTGAAAAGTAAAGAATATTAGTTCGTTCCATACTGATCAATCAAGTAAACGATCGCAGCCATA
>CAYYUS010000694.1:0-2004 GCA_964474925.1 uncultured Akkermansia sp.
CGGATCAATGGCATTGCCTAAGCGTTTGCTCATTTTATTTCCGTTCTTGTCTAACACCAATCCATTTGACACAACGTTTTTGTAAGCCACCGAATCAAAGTTCATTGTAGCAATAGCATGTAGTGTAAAGAACCACCCGCGCGTTTGATCAACACCTTCGGCAATAAAATCGGCAGGGAAGTATTTTTTTTGATCAATTAATTCTTTGTTCTCAAATGGATAATGCCATTGAGCGTATGGCATAGCACCACTATCAAACCATACATCAATTAGATCGGGCTCGCGGAATAATTTTTTGCCATTCTTTTCTAGAACAATGGTATCCGCATATGGTTTATGAAGATCAAACGTTTCATAATTCTCCTTCGTAAAATTACCGGCTTTAAATTGCGCTAATGGATTTTCCTTCATCACGCCTTTTGCAAGGGCATTTAAGATCTCTGTTTGCAATTGTTCGGCCGAGCCAATACAAATTTGTTCTGTTCTATCTTCGCTTGTCCAAATAGGAATTGGAATTCCCCAAAAACGCGAGCGCGATAAATTCCAATCATTTAAATTCTCTAACCAATTACCAAAACGTCCTGTTCCTGTTGACTCAGGTTTCCAGTTGATGGTTTTGTTGAGCTCCATCATGCGATCTTTAGCCGCAGTTGATTTAATGAACCACGAATCCAAAGGATAATATAATACAGGCTTATCAGTTCTCCAGCAATGCGGATAACTGTGCTCGTATTTTTCTTTTTTAAATAACTTTCCTTCTTCTTGTAATTTTAAAACAATACGCTCATCAACACTTAAATATGCTTTTAGATCTTTTATTTTTCCGGCAGCTTCTAAAACTTTTTTCTGATTTTCAAATTCGGCTTTCTTTTCTTCATCATTTAAGTACGCTTCCTTCACAAACTCTTCTCCAAATAAGAAAACACCATCTTTTACTTCCGGTAAAAATTTACCACGCTTATCAACTAAGGTTAATGAGGCAATATTATTTTGTTTGGCCACTTTAAAGTCATCGGCACCAAAGCTAGGAGCAATGTGCACAATTCCTGTACCATCTGTTGTAGTAACAAAATCGCCAACAACTACTTTAAAAGCATCGCCTTGCGGTTTTACAAAGGGTAAAAGTTGTTCGTATTGAATGCCTGCAAGATCAGAACCTTTGCAATGTGCAATAATTTTGAATGGAATATTTTTATCTCCCGGTTTATAATCTTCAAATTTAAGATCGGTGTGTTTTTCAGAGAAATATTTATTTACAAGTTCCTTCGCAAGAATTACATTTTGTAATTTTCCTGTAAATGGATTAAATGAATTTACAACAACGTAATCAATATCTTTTCCTACTGCCAACGCTGTGTTTGATGGAAGTGTCCAAGGAGTAGTGGTCCAAGCCAAAATATAAAGTGGATCGGAATTTGGAATCTGTAATTTCGAATTTGCAATCACTTTAAACTGCACAACCGCCGTCCTATCCTTCACATTTCTATAACAGCCCGGTTGATTTAATTCGTGCGAACTTAATCCTGTTCCTGCTGCAGGAGAATACGGCTGAATAGTATATCCTTTGTATAATAGATCTTTCTTGTACAAATTTTGCAAAAGCCACCATACACTTTCAATGTATTTATTATCGTAAGTAATGTAAGGGTCGCTCATATCTACCCAATAACCCATTTGCGCAGTAACTTGTTCCCACTTATCGGTGTACTTCATTACTTCTTTGCGGCAAGCTTTGTTATAATCTTCAACCGAAATATATTTGGCTGAATTTTTATTTCCAATATCTTCTTTAGTAATGCCTAAAGTTTTTTCTACACCTAATTCAATTGGTAAACCATGTGTATCCCAACCGGCTTTACGTTTTACCTGAAAACCTTGTAATGTTTTAAAGCGACAAAAAATATCTTTTATAGCGCGAGCCATTACGTGATGTATTCCCGGCATTCCGTTCGCACTTGGAGGGCCCTCATAAAAAACCCACGGCGTTTTTCCCTCGCGCGTGGT
>CAYYUS010000695.1:0-2003 GCA_964474925.1 uncultured Akkermansia sp.
TACAATGAATTTTTGGATGGATGTTGCTTTGGAAGATCTTAAAAAAACAATTACAATGATCGATGTGCTAACGATCAACGATTCGGAAGCACGTCAATTATCAGGAGAATATTCGTTAGTAAAAGCGGCTCAAAAAATATTAGCCATGGGTCCAAGTGTTTTAGTAATTAAAAAAGGTGAGCATGGCGCTTTGTTGTTCAATAAAGAAGAAGTTTTCTTTGCGCCGGCATTACCACTTGAGGAAGTATTTGATCCAACTGGTGCAGGTGATAGTTTTGCAGGTGGATTTATTGGTTACTTAGCTAAAACAAAAGACATAAGTTTTGATAACATGAAACGCGCGATCATTTTTGGAAGTGCCATGGCAAGTTTTACAGTTGAGCGTTTTGGAACAGAGCGTTTGATAGGACTTTCTCAAAAAGATGTTGACGAGCGTGTACAAGAATTTATTGATCTTGTGCAGTTTGATATTTCATTGGTGTGATGGAAAATTGATCCAAAATGAAAGCCACTAAGTTTTTTTAGTGGCTTTTCTGTTTTAAAGATATAAAGAGGAGCTATTTTATTCAATAACCAATTTACCTCTACTTATCGGCTGCTTATTTTGTAGAATGATATATTGGTATAATCCACTTGAAGTTATTCCTGAAGTGATTTTATTCTCTCCGCGGGCTATTTTGCTTGTGTAAATTATTTGACCAATTGAATTAATTAGAATTAACTCTCCGTTGTTGATCTCATCTTCAATCTTTAAACTAAAGGCTCCTTTAGAAGGATTTGGGTAAATAGTTATCTGAATATTATTTGGCTTCAATTCATTTATTCCTATAACAGCACATCCATTTGTATTCCCAGCAACACAAAGTGGAGTTGTTGTATAAGCATTCATTGCAGGTAGAACATAATTAGGTAAACAATTATAAGGGTTGGGATTTATAGAAATATAGTAAAGTGAATTTGGGAAAACTGGAAAGCATTTGATAGAGTTAAAACCAAATGCTAAACTCTCAAGTGAATTAGGTAATGCAGGAAGGGTGGTCAGACTGTTACTTCTAGAATTCAAATCAGTAAGTGAATTAGGTAATGGTGGGAGAGTGGTTAGATTGTTCCATGCACAATCCAAATGAGTAAGTGAATTGGGCAAGGAAGGAAGACTTGTTAAAGAATTATTTAGACAATATAATCTAGTAAGTGAATTAGGTAATGTTGGAAGGGTGGTTAGAGCGTTTTCACGACAATCCAAGTCAGTAAGTGAATTAGTTAATGGTGGAAGAGTGGTTAGATTGTTCCATGAACAATTCAAGTCAGTAAGTGTACTAGGTAATGCAGGTAAGCTTGTTAGAAAACTCCCATTACAATATAAAATAGTAAGTGAATTTGGCAATGTTGGAAGGGTGGATAGATTATTATTGTAACATGCTAAATAAGTTAGTGAAGTAAAATATTGTACACCAGTCAGATCAGATATATTCAGGTTACTAGGAGAGAGTGATTGAATTGTTGTAACCAAAGTACTGGTAATATTCAATGAATTCCCACTCATTGCAGATGGTATTAAGCCCTGCAAATAAGTAGCAAAATTAGCATCAGGGATCAAAACATAAGTTTGCGCCTTGCTATTTCCGCTAAGAAATAAGGCAAAGATTGCAGCTAATACTATTTTTCTTAATGCTTTATACATGAATCTATCCTATTAAAGATAATTAAAATAAGCTCTCGAGCCAAATAGTAAAGTTAGGAGCCAAAAAAGCCCCGAAATTTTCGAGGCTTTTTAATTTTTACTTCTTCGCTTTCAAATAATTTTCATTCACCTTATTCCAATTGATCACATTAAAAAATGCGGCCATATAATCGGGGCGACGATTTTGATAATGTAAATAATAAGCATGTTCCCACACATCCATTCCTAAAATTGGCGTGCCTTTGCAATCAGAAATATCCATTAAAGGATTATCTTGATTTGGCGAGCTGCAAACACATAATTTCCCATCTGCCTTTACACT
>CAYYUS010000696.1:0-1992 GCA_964474925.1 uncultured Akkermansia sp.
GGTGTAATGTTTAACAACACGGCTATATCTGCTTTAAAATCATACATGCCATCCAACTGAAAACTACTAAGCTCTAACACATAATAATCGTACTTTTTAGTAGCTACCTGCATTGCAAAGCTTTTACCAACATTTCCTGCTAAACCAACATTATATCCTGCTTTTTTAAGGATATGATAGGTAAGCATAGTTGTAGTTGTTTTACCATTAGAGCCGGTAATACAAATTGTTTTGGCAGAGGTATAACGTCCCGCAAATTCAATTTCGGATATCACCGGTATATGTTTCTCTTTTAGCTTCACTATCAATTCGGCCTTATCTGGTATGCCCGGACTTTTGATCACTTCCGTAGCATTCAATATTTTTTCTTCTGTATGTTTTCCTTCTTCGAACTCAATCTTATTTTCTACTAATTGCGTTCTGTATTTTTCTTTAAATGTTCCTTTATCACTTAAAAAAACTTCGTAGCCTTTTTGTTTTGCCAGTATAGCGCTACCTACACCGCTTTCGCCTCCTCCAAGTATCACCATGCGTTTACTCATTATCTTAATTTGAGTGTTACGAAGGTGAATACTGCCAATACAATTCCTATAATAAAAAAGCGCATCACAATTTTTGCCTCATGAAAACCTTTCTTTTGGTAATGATGATGTAAGGGAGCCATTTTAAATAAGCGATGTGTTTGTGCGTACTCTAATCCCCTTTTTTTCTTTTGATATTTAAAATAATATACCTGAAGAATAACAGTTAAACTTTCCACTACAAATACACCACAAAGGATCGGTACCAATAATTCCTTACGAATGGAGATAGCGAACACAGCAATAATTCCGCCGATAGCTAAGCTTCCTGTATCGCCCATAAATACTTGTGCAGGGAAAGAATTGTACCAAAGAAAACCAACACAGGCACCAATAAATGCGGCAATGAATACCACTAGCTCGGAAGAGTAGGGGATATACATGATGTTGAGGTAATCGGCAAAAATGGTATTACCCGATACGTATGCAAAAATTCCAAGTACAACACCAATGATGGCACTTGACCCTGCAGCTAAACCGTCGATCCCATCGGTAATATTTGCACCATTTGAAACGGCGGTTACAACTAAAATTACCATTGGAATAAATATCAACCAACCGTATTTGGCACAATCATCGCAAGCCCACGAAATAAATTTGCCATAATCCAATTCATTGTCTTTTAAGAATGGAATAGTGGTCTTTAAATTTTTGCTTGGTTTCTCAGCATATTTAGCGGGTGTTGTTGTTTGCTGTTTCTCGCCGGTATTAGAGATACTAAAATTATCTGTACTTGCTTTACTTAAACGTTCTTTAACTACAACATCCGGATGGAAATACAAAACACAACCAACAATTAGTCCAATACCAACTTGCCCAACAATTTTAAATTTACCTTGTAAACCTTCTTTGTTCTTTTTAAATACTTTGATATAATCATCCAGGAATCCAAGAGCGCCCAACCAAATGGTTGATATGATCATTAAAATAATGTACACATTTAAAACTTTGGCAAATAGTAAGGTCGGAATTAAGATCCCGGCAATAATGATCAAGCCACCCATGGTAGGTGTTCCGCTTTTTTTAGCTTGCCCTTCCAAACCCAATTCACGGATTGTTTCCCCAATTTGTTTTTTGCGAATGAATTCGATGATGCGTTTACCAAATATCAATGTAATAAGCAAGGAAGTGATCAATGCAAATGCTGCGCGGAAGGAAATGTAATTAAACACACCTGCTCCGGGAAAATCGAAGGCCTTATCTAAATATGTAAATAAGTAATACAGCATTATACTTCTATAGAACTAATGGTTTCTTTAAATAATTTGTAATCGTCAAAATCGTGCTTTACGCCTTTTATCTCTTGGTATTTTTCGTGACCTTTTCCGGCGATCAAAATAATATCTCCACTTTTTGCTAAAGTGCAAGCGGTTCTAATGGCTTCTTTTCTATCGGAGATACGCAATGTTTT
>CAYYUS010000697.1:0-1991 GCA_964474925.1 uncultured Akkermansia sp.
AGTCATGTTTACACCTGAGCTTACTCAGAGGGGGTAATTTGACTTTAAACGACCTTTGATACAGTAAAAAATTATACGATCACAAAAACATAATTCTATTACTAATTTAAAAAAACAAAACGCATGACACCAACAGAAAATTTACATTATGCAATAGGCGAATTAGCCTATGCTATTGCACGTGCCGATGGCGAGGTTCAAAAAGAAGAGCGCAAAAAATTTCAGGATATCGTTGCGGCCGAAATGCGCTGCAAAGATTATGGATTTGATGTTTCTGATATCATTTTTAAGATCATGGACAGAGATAAGACCTCAGCAAAAGAGGCTTATGACGCCGCCATGAAACAGGTGAGAACCAATAGCCATTATCTTAGCCCGGAATTAAAAAAGACCTTTATTAATGTGATCGAAAAAGTTGCAAAAGCATATAGTCCTGTTACTATCGACGAGAACTCATTGATAGAGAAATTCAAAAAAGACATTGAGCCATTGCATGGCGACCCAGTTTATTACCAACAAGCACTAGTAAAATAACCTAAACAAAAAAAAAATGGAAACAAAAAAACAAATTGGCATTTGGATGGATCATTCTATTGCTCACATATTAGAACACAAAGATGATAAGATCGTAACAAGTAACATTGAATCTGAATTTACGCATGAGCAAAGACAACATGCACTAGGCAGAAACGAAAATCTTATGCATAACAAAGAACATCAAATGCAGGCTAAGTACTATAAAACTATTGCTGATGCAATTAAAGGCCATAATGAAGTACTTCTGTTTGGTCCAACTAAGGCTAAAGAAGAATTATCGAATATATTAAAGGCCGATCATCATTTTTCTAATGTGAAAATAGAAGTGCTGCATGCTGATAAAATGACCGAAAATCAGCAACATGCTTTTGTAAAAAAGCATTTTCAGTTAGCTTAAACTGTATTAAAATAAAAAAAACCGATAGCTCGAAAGAGTTATCGGCTTTTCTTTTTTGCGAGTGCAAGAATGTGTCCGTCGAGATCGGCCAGGTATCCAACTGCATCTCCCCAATCCCTATCCTGAATTTTACTGATCTCTTTTGCTCCTGCTTTTAAGGCGCGTTCATACATTTCTTCAATGTCATCCGGAAAAAGATACAACTCACATCTTGGAATTCCGTTTCCGGTGCTAGGATGTGGTGTTTTATCTGTAAGTATTTTCGCGATCGAATTTTCGGGCATTATCCCTAACAAAAGGTCATTTGTGAGGTGAAATTCCGTCATGCCCGGAACATTAAGTATTGGTTCTTTATTTAAAATGGCTTTGTAAAAAGTGGTACTCCGCTCTTGATCGGCCACATAAATAATTATCATTGGAAGTTTTGACATTAGCTATTCGTCTTTGAAGAAACTTAATTTCTTCATATCAATGATCTGAATATTCTTATAATAAAAATGCAAGATCTGTTCGTAGCTATAACCTTGTTTGCTCATGCGCATTGCACCTTCCTGGCACATTCCTAAACCGTGCCCATAACCTCTGCCAACAAAAAGTACTGAATCATTATTTAAAGGTTTAATGCTAAAGAAAGTTGATTTTAATTGAAGGTCCTGACGAACAAATTTTAAAGGGACTTTTACGTTACTTGCTTCCAAAAAGATCTTACGCTCATCTTGCTTAAAGTTTAAAGCAACATCGCGGGCCAACGGATCGGTGGTAGGGTAGCCATGCTTTAATCTCAAATAAGTCAACCAATCTTCGGTTAGCATTTTTCTTTGCCAGTTTGAGTTTGGCATTTTAATACTAAAGCTATCATTAACGCTTCGCAAATAAGATGTTTTTGCCCCCCATACATCTTCGCTGTTAGCGGTTTGTCCTCCACTATTGCTATGAAATGCTGCAATGATCAAATTAAGTCCGTCATCAACTACAACTTGCCCTTTAGTTGCAGTAAAAGCAGTGGTAATACTTCCATCTCTTGGCTTTCCGTAATATACCTGGCAATGCACTTGGT
>CAYYUS010000698.1:0-1990 GCA_964474925.1 uncultured Akkermansia sp.
ATCATTACTTTAACCATGTCAGGAAGCTATTCACAGACAATGACTATGGTAAATTATGAGTACTATAGCAGCGTTCGTAGATATCCGATCATTACTATAGAGTATCAAACCATGAAACAGGGTACAGTTACTAATACAGGCTTCGATGCTATGGTTGACGCTGCAGCCTTAACGAGTGTAAATAAAAACACATTATATAATTCTGGTGTAGTTGTTTATCCTAATCCGGCAAAGGATGTTTTAAATGTGCAAATGCCCGGAAATGCTATTGCTGAAAAAATAGAACTGATGGATCTTGCAGGAAGAACTATTTTATCAACTAGTAATTCAAATTCTTTAAATACATCATCAATCACAAAAGGAATTTATTTATTGAAAGTGAGTAGCGCAAATTCGTCGATACAAAAACAAGTAATTATTACCGAATAATTATCTTTGTTACATAAGTTTTAAAAGGTCTCGTTTTAGCGAGACCTTTTTACTTTAATAACATCACATTTTTAAGGGGCTTTTTTTAGCTAAGATCGTTCATTCTAAATCAATACAAACTATTGATAATCAATAAATTAAAAACATTTGTGTGATTCACTTTAATGTAGTATATTTGTCATCCCAAAATTGATATGAAACTCACTGATACTATGAAAAAGGCAATACATCCAGAAAATTACAGATTATGCGTGTTTAAAGACATGAGCAATGGCTTCTCGTTTTTAACTCGTTCTTGTGCTGAAACAAAAGAATCTCTTAAATGGGAAGATGGTAACGAATACCCATTGGTAAAATTAGATATCTCTATGACCTCTCACCCGTTCTACACAGGTAAGCAAGTGTTAGTTGATACTGCGGGTCGCGTTGATAAATTCCGCACACGTTATTCAAAGAAGAAATAATTTTTTAAAAAATATATTTTACAAAGATCCCTCAACACATGTTGGGGGATTTTTATTTGGTAAAATATATAAGGATTGCGTTGTAATAGCTTTTGGCCACCTGCACTACTCTATCATTGGTTTTAATGCCGTAAGCAGTTGTGGTATTTTTCATTAGCCATTTGCATTCATCCATATTATCTTGATACAAACTTTCGCCATACACCAATGGTGAATTTATTTTATTACAAAGGATCAATTGGCGACTAAATACACCATGGTTCTTTGAACATATACAATTATTCTTTAAATAATCGGCGTCGTCGGTACAAGCAATTGGGATCTTTAAATTTTCGCTGAACTGATGCACGGTTATATGCGAAAGTTTTTCTGACTTATTAATTTGTTCGCTAAACAACAATCTTAAAAAATTTAATTTCGATTCTATATTATCTAAACGATCGGCTGTAAAACTTCCGCCAATAAAGGCCATGGTAAAATCATTAGGACTGGTTTTTTTCCAGGGAACATTTTTTTCATCCACATTATAATGAATAATGGTTGTTACATCCGGTTTAAAATTATTTATAAGCCTTGCGCGATTGGATAATTCGTAGTCCCTAAAAAAATCCCAAAAGAAATTGTATTCAGGCAAGTTATTTAGTTTTCTGTATTCAGAAGCTTCCAATTTATTTATTTGCAATAAGCTATCAAGCACTTTTTTCTTGTAGTTGGCAAACCAATAGCTATAACTGCATCCAAAGGTGCTTAAGCTTTGCGTTGGGCGAGTTAAAAACACGGTTGCACCCTTCTCTTCCAGCATAGATTTTAAGATCATGGAGGTTTTATAGGTAAGATCAGCTTCGTAGATCTTAACTGTATCTAAAGTGCTTTTTAAACTATCGCGCAAAAAATATAGGAATTTTTGTTCGTTCATGGCTTCGGTGAATGATGAAGCTAAATGCCCGGCATCAATGGCCACTTTAATTCCGTTAAGAGGAAGCGCTTCAATTTTCTCTCTGTTCTTTTTTGGAACGTCCAAATAAATACGAATACTATCTCTTTGTTGCTTAGTAAGCTTTTTGCTTGATTTGTTCTTGTAGAATTTAGCGGCCGCT
>CAYYUS010000699.1:0-1990 GCA_964474925.1 uncultured Akkermansia sp.
TTGTGCCATATGTGGCGATCTTGTTTTGAAGAGTTTTTAAATTTAATGTTTGAGAATTAAGCGTGTTAAATAAAAGGAGTAGAAGAAAAAAGAAATATGTTGGTTTGCGATAAAGCATAAAAACTAAGGGTTGGATTTAGCCCAATGAATTCTTTAGCTTACAAGATATAAATATTTTTGAGACCGTATCTTATTCTTTAAACAAAAAAACCCTCCGCTTTTGGCGGAGGGTTAAATTTAGGTGGAATCTATCGACGTTTTTTCGAACTCGTTCAGAGAAGATTTGGATAAAATTTCAGAAATTTTGAAGGTGATAAAAATCGCAAATCCGCAATAAATTGCGAATTTGCGATTGGTGGAGACAGTGAGCATATTCTCGAACTCTTTTAGGCAGGATTTGGTTAAAATAAGTACAATTCTGAGGCATATTCTAAATAAAAAGAGATAAAATGATATCCAGAAGGAGATCGTGCTTTTCTATGCTACATGATTCAGATTTAAGGTTGAATTCATACCTAACAATAAAACACTTACCTTTAACGTTAAGTATTCAATGAGAAAGACAATCTGCATATTAGTATTAGCGTACTATTCAATCGGCTCAATTATTTTGCCTTCAGCAGATTTTTCAATCATTCCCAATCTTCCCGAACTATACGCCCATTGTAAGGCCACAGAAGATAAGGATATGAATTTAGTTGATTTCATTACAGACCATTTAATGAATATCGATGGCATATTTGATGCGCATGAAAACGGCGACGAACAAAAACCGCACGAACCTTTTGATCATCAAATAAATTCTTCTTTTGCTTTTTTAATGTTCCACCCTATTCCCGAACTTTCACAACCAAAAGAAACTATTAAGTCGAGTGTTATTACACCAAACAAAGTGTATCAATTCGATTTTATTGGTAATATCTTCCGACCTCCGATTAGCTAAGTTTCATTAGCAATCTTAATAAAGTATTTTAAAAACATTTAATATAAATCAATATGAAAAATTTAATCATTTTGGTTGTAAGCATTCTTTTATCTGCTTCAACCATTCATGCAACAGAAATACCGACCGCTGTTAAAACTGCGTTCCAACAAAAATTCCCTACTGCTAAAAAAGTAAAATGGGTAAAAGAAAAGAACAGCGAATACGAAGCCTCGTTTATGCTTGATAGCAAAGAAGTCTCAGCTACATATTTACCCGATGGTAAATTAAAGGAAGTAGAAACAGAGATCCCTGTTTCAGAACTTCCTAAAGCGGTTACTGATGCAGTCAATAAAAAGCATCCAAATGCTAAAATTGATGAAGCCGCTAAAATTGAGCGTTCAGATAACTCAATAGTTTACGAAGCAGAACTCAAAATAGGCGGAAAGAAAACCGACCTATTATTTGACGAAAGCGGAAACGTTGTAAATTAAAGGAGTTTCCTTTTTAAATTGTATTAAGCAAGATGCGGGCTTTTGCCTGTGTCTTGCTATACAATTATTCCTGCTAACAACAGGATTAATCCAGAATTGATTTTTAACTTCGTAAAGAACTAAAACATGAGTTTTAAAATAAAATATTTCATAATAATATTCCTATTCGTACAAGTTACCTTAATAAGTCAGGTTTCAAATGTAACGGTTTCGGGTATTATAAAAGACAAAACAAACAAAGCGCCACTGCCATATGTTAGTGTGGTTTTAAAAACCGAAAAAGACAGCGTTTTTATTACTGGCGCAATTACAAATGAAGATGGAAGATATACCCTCTCAAATATAAAAGAGGGAAACTATAATTTAATTATCTCTTACATTGGATATAATACCAAGAAGCAAACTATTTTAGTTGGTCATTTAAGTGAGTTTTTAGATTTGGGTGCAACAGATTTAGAAGAAAACTCCAAAACTTTAAACGAAGTTGAAGTGAGTGTTAAGCAAGATGAAGTAAGCGGTAAAATGGACAAAAAATCTTTTAACGTTGAAGATAACGTTAGCCAAAGCGGTGGTT
>CAYYUS010000700.1:0-1989 GCA_964474925.1 uncultured Akkermansia sp.
ATAGCAGACTCTGTTTTTAGGGGATTGAGTCAAGTAGTTAGGGATTTTTCGAAGTTATTTGAACGATATTCTATCAAGAAGATTTAAGTATTTTCCGATATTTAAGGGGCATAGGAGAAGAAATTTGAAAGTAGTTAGTCCAAAAGAATTCAAAGAAACAACATTGGTTACTCCTAACACGGACGAAAAAAGGATACGCAAATCAAGCAAGAAAAATATCATTGCGCTCCCTCCTCCTCCAAAAATTGATATAAGCAATCATCCAAAGACCAAAGTAAAGAACATTCTTATCTCTCAACCAAAACCGGTAGAGACAGAAAAGAACCCATATTTTGATCTTGCAAAAAAACATGGATTAACCTTAACTTTTCGCCAGTTCATTAAAATAGTGGGTTTATCGCCTCAAGATTTTAGGATGCAGCGAATAGATATTTTAGAACACGGTGCAGTTATTATGACCAGCAAATTAGCGGTTGATCATTATTTCAGGATCTGTAACGAAATGCGTTTAACTGTTCCTGAGAACATGAAATATTTTTGCATCAACGAACAAACCGCTTATTATCTTCAAAAATATATACAATACCGTAAGCGCAAGATATTTTTTGGCCACGGCACCATTGTTGATCTTGTAGATGTGATCCGAAAAAATCGTAATGAGAAATTCTTGATCCCGGTAAGTGATGTTCATAAAGAACAGATCGTTGATTTTTTAGATGAATTGCATATTACTTACACAAAAGGTACTTTTTATAAAACCACTTGCGCGGATCTGAGTGATATTAAGAACTTGAATGATTTTGACGCTGTAGTATTTTTTACACCAATGGGTATTCGTTCGCTTAAACAAAACTTCCCCAACTTAAAACAGGCTAATTTACGCTTGGCCGCTTTTGGCTACGCAACCGCTCAAATGGTAAAAGAATTAGGATTCCGTTTGGATATTTTTGCGCCAAATCCACAAAATCCGAGTATGTCGGGTGCTTTGGATACTTATATTAAAGAAGCGAATAAACGCTAAGCCTCTTTTAGTCGGCCCACACTTTAGTTCCCTCGGTACAATTTGTACAAATGTCAATTTCCTTACGACTTTTTAATATGCTTTGTCTAAATTCATGATAAGGTTTCGAGAACCAGATCTCTTTAAAGGTATTATTTGCAAGATCGCCTAATTGGTATTTGGCATCTTTATCAAAACAACAGGGCACAATTTTTCCATCCCAGGTTATTACACAAGCTTGCCACATTCGCCAGCATTGATTCAATAAAGAGTTTTTTATTTCCCACTTACCGCTACTGTTCTTTTTATAACGCGAGAGCTCTTCATTTTTTGGGATCATATCTTGGCTATTCTCAAAATCGTAGATCTGTGCTGTTTTTATGCGAACCATATCTGCGCCCATGTCCTTTCCCAATTTTTTAATGTCGTTCACCTGATGCTCATTTGATCGAAATGCTACAAATTGAAAAACAACGTAGGGTTTGCGGCTTTTTAATTCCTTTTTCCATTTAATGATATTTTGAGCGCCCGCTAGTACTTTATCTAAAGTTCCCCCTACTCTATATTGCTCATACGTTTCTTGCGAAGTGCCATCAATGGAAATAATGATCTCATCTAAACCGCTTTCGATTGTTTTTCTACTTACCTCATCATTTAAATAATGTGCATTAGTGCTTGTGATCGTATATAAATTGTTATCGGCAGCAGTTCGCACCATCTTTAAAAAATCGGGATTCAAATAAGGCTCGCCTTGAAAATAAAACGTAAGGCTATGCACATGTTTTTTGACCTGCGATACAAATTTCTTGAACATCTCAGGATCCAACATTCCGGTTGGACGTGTAAATTGACGCAAACCACTTGGACATTGCGGACATCTTAAATTACAACTTGTGGTGGGCTCAATGCTTAATGCAAAGGGCAATGCGTTATGATGGTTTTGTTTTAAAAGCTTTAGGATTAGATGTTGAAATTGGCGGCAATATCGG
>CAYYUS010000701.1:0-1983 GCA_964474925.1 uncultured Akkermansia sp.
CACGGCTTGCGCCGTGCCACCCCCTCAAGAGGGGGATGGGGTTAATCCCCCTCTTGAGGGGGTGGCATTTGCGGAGCAAATGACGGGGGAGGAAATAAAAAACAAAAGATAAAAAAAACATGATCATTTTTTCTTTAAATACAGTATTGCCACATGTGGTAAGAACTGCAAAGAAGGCCGGCGAATTTATTCGGAAAGAACGCTTAAAATTCACTCCCGATAAAATTGAGATGAAGGGCCTCAATGATATGGTGAGCTACGTAGATAAAGGCGCTGAACAAATGATCGTTGAAGAGTTAAGGGAGATCTTACCCGAAGTTGGTTTTTTAGTAGAAGAAGATTCGGCCAATGAAAATAAAGATTATAACTGGATAGTTGATCCATTGGATGGCACAACCAATTTTATTCATGGCATTCCTTGTTACGCAGTTAGTATAGCCTTAGAACATAAAGGCGAAATTATTCTGGGCGTTGTTTACGAAGTAGCCAAAAAAGAATGTTTCAGCGCGTATAAAGGTGGCGGTGCATTTTTAAATGAAACGCCTATAAAAGTTTCAACCAATAAAAATCTATCAGAAAGTTTAATTGGAACGGGATTCCCGATCTATAATTTTGACAGACAAGAAAATTATATAAATGTATTGCGCGAATTAATGCAAAAAACACATGGTGTACGTAGAATTGGCGCCGCCGCTGCTGATCTTTGTTATTTGGCCGCCGGAAGATTAGACGCCTTTTACGAATACAATTTAAATCCATGGGATGTGGCAGCAGGCGCTTTAATAATTAAAGAAGCCGGCGGAACTGTTTGCGATTTTAAAGGCGGACAAAATTGGTTGTTTGGTAAAGAAATTATAGCAACAAATGGATTAGTGGAAAAAGAATTCATGCAACTTGTACAAAAGCATTTTAATTGAGCCCTATCCAAAATAGAACGATCAATCTTTTTTTATGGGTGTTTACCCTTTCGGTAGCTTTTATTTTAACGCTGCCTGTTTTAATTCAAGACGGCATGTTCATGGACGGCGTACTGTATTCGGCAGTATCGCACAATTTAGCAAATGGTATTGGCACATTTTGGTTCCCAAGTTTTAGTTTTAATAATTTGGCGGGAATTCAAAATTCATTTCACGAACAGCCGCCATTGGTGTTTGGTATTCAAGCCTTGTTTTTTAAATTGTTGGGTGATAGCATGTATGTAGAACGTTTTTATGTGTTATTATGTTTACTTATTAATATTCTGCTCATTAAAAAATTATGGGAACTTATTTTTAAAGGTGATGAGCATACCAAAGCGCTTTCGTGGTTGCCTGTTTTGTTTTGGATCACCATTCCGGTTTGTTTTTGGTCGTTTAGCAATAATATGCACGAGAACACTGTAAGCATTTTTATTCTCGCATCTGTTATTTTTATTTTAAGAACAGTTCAGGATAAAAAACCTTTACATCTTATTCTTG
The DNA here is from genome assembly GCA_964474925.1 of uncultured Akkermansia sp. Taxonomy (GTDB): domain Bacteria; phylum Bacteroidota; class Bacteroidia; order B-17B0; family Aurantibacillaceae; genus Aurantibacillus. The sequence continues at coordinate 1,458 of CAYYUS010000701.1, forward strand.
CAGGTGTATTTATTTTTCTGGCAAGTTTTTCTAAAGGCTTGCCCGGGTTGTTTCCTATTGTTGTTCCGTTTGTTTTTATATATAAAGATCAGCTTTCGTTAAAACGAGCTGTTGTTTATTCATTGGCGCTTTTTGGTATTGTTGCATTCGTTTATGGCATTCTGCTAGTAGATCCTTCTGCTCGCGAATCGCTTTATAATTATTTTGTTTTACGATTATTAAAACGCGTGAACGATGTTCATACAACCACTTATTATTTAGATACATTAGTTCGTTTAGTAATGGAATCGGGAATTATGATCGGAATTGTGCTGATCGTAAGATTACTCACCAGAAAATTACAATTAGAGCGCACAGATCATTCCAAAAAGGCGATTACTTTTTTAATGATCGGTTTACTTGGTGTTTTGCCGTTGATGTTAACCTTAGTTCAAAAAGGATTTTACATGGTGCCGGCATTACCATTTATCGCTATTGGTTTTGGTTCTACAGATCCAAATCAAATCACTCAATGGTATCAAATCGG
>CAYYUS010000702.1:0-1983 GCA_964474925.1 uncultured Akkermansia sp.
CTATTCCACCAAATTACGACAGCATGGTTGGAAAATTAATTACCGTTGCACAAACACGCGAAGAAGCTATTGCTAAAATGCATCGTGCATTAAGTGAATATGTAATTGAAGGAGTTAAGACCACTATTCCATTCCATTTAAAGTTAATGCAGAACGAAGATTTTAAAGCCGGAAATTATACTACCAAGTTTTTAGAGACCTGGGATTTTAAAGCGTAGTCCTATTACGTATTGTTTGTTATCATTTTTAAGGTGTCGCAAATTGCGACACCTTAATTTTTATACCCAATTTGTTCACGTGGTACTTGATTTTTTCTAAGAAATGCATCAAGATAGTCGAACACCTTTTTTATGTTCACATCTTGAACATCAACTCTTCTTCTAATAATATCTAATTCCGATCTTACATCAGAGCTTAGTAAAAACATTTCTCTCATTTGAACAAATAATTCAATGATGCGAATACTAATCTGGATCGCTCTATCGCTTCTAATTACATTCGCCAACATGAGGATTCCATGTTCAGTAAATGCATAAGGCAAGGTACCCCCAAAGTAACTTTTAGATGGTATCGCAAAATGCGATACCATCTGATCAACCTCACTCTCATTAAGTTGGAACATGAAGTTAGCGGGAAACCTACTTATATTTCGCTTAACTTGCTCTCTTAATCTTATAGGCTTTACTCCATACAATTCTGCGATGTCCTTATCAAGGATCACTTTTTGACCTCTTAGTTCTATAATACAATTAACAATTGTGGTATCTGATGGCTTTATGTTCAATTCATTCATTACGTTTAGTTTTGATGGCGGCGCATTTTGCGTCATCATATTTAAATAACTGATTTTTAAATATTTATACTACACTATAGCATTTGCGATAGTCAAATAATTAGGCTTGAATTTTTGTTCTTGCCTAAATTATTAAACAAAACTACATCATGAATAAAGGAAGTGTTGCTACGAATTGTAGCATTATTTAAAAAACTTTAAAGTAGTAATTCTACTTCAACTCAACTTTATTATTGTTGATCATAAATTCCGCAGCTTGAGTTTGCGATAAAGCGTTTCTTCTTAATCTCTCGAAGTCTGATTTGAATTCCTCTTTTACATCTTTTGCATCTCCACTTTTGTATTTGTACAAGCCCTCGCCTCCTTCAAATCTATATACATAAAGAAAAGTACTATCCACACAACCAATTTTATTGTCGGCCGAAAAATACATACACTCTCTTGGTTTTGAGATAACATCTGTACCAAGTGTATTATTTGTATACGTGGTATTCATTAAACCCATCAAAGTTGGAAAAATATCGATCTGCCCCATGAAATTATTCAATTGCTTTGCGCCAAGGATCTTTGGCGCATAAAATAAAATTGGGATGTGATTATACGACAAAGCCATTTCATACGTGTTCTCACCAACATTTAATCCGTGATCAGCCGATAAAATAAAAATAGTATTATCAAACCATGGTTTACTTTTTGCATCATTAATAAATTTACCAATGGCCCAATCGGCATATGAAACCGATCTGTGAGCTGTTTTATCTATATTACTTTTAAAGTAAGTTGGTATGGAGTATGGTTCATGATTGGATGCTGTAAGGATAGTTGCAAAAAATGGCTGAGCGCTTTTTTGTTCGTCAATAGTTTTTAACGCAACATCAAACAAATAATCATCAGGAACACCAAACGGTCCGATATTTTTTTCACGAGGATAATCTTTATTACTATAAAGCAGATCAAAATGGTTTAATGGAATAAACACACCAATATTATCAAATGATTCGCTGTGTGGACAAAAGAACATGGTTTTATAACCATTTTGCTTTAGGGTGTGTGGTATTCCTGTATATTTTAAAAGCGGAACAGTACTCATGGGTCTTATTCGCTTTAAAGCAGGCAAAGAAAAAAGACTAGAGAAAACTCCATTGTTAGTATGGATCCCTGCGCTAAAAGCATTTGTAAAGAACCAAGAG
>CAYYUS010000703.1:0-1982 GCA_964474925.1 uncultured Akkermansia sp.
GCAAAGTAAATTTTCTGGCGCTCTAAAAATTGGTATTGCAATGTTAGCGCTCACGGCCATCATTCTTCCTGTTTTTAATATTGGTAAAAGTTCGCGTGATAAAGAAAAGCTAGAAGATATTCATATTCTCGCAACAGCTATTCCTGCAAAAAGCGTGATCAATTGCTCTACTGAATTGCTTACCGATTGGTCGCTTCAAACTTATCTTTCGCGTTATTACTTTATAAGTTTAGACATTAATTCCTCTCATGATCTTTGTGTTTACAGCAAAGAAGAATTCAATTCCAAAAAACAAGAACTGCTTATAAATTACGAGGTCCTCTCGAATGAACTCTCACATTACGTGCTTTTAAAGCACATATAGTCAATTAGTTACGTTTATCCTATTAAAGTCCATTTCGGTCGAATTAAATAGGCGGATCAAACAACCTTTTTTAGTTTTGAACGTATAATACAAGTAGAAACCAGTTCCAAACGCACTAAATGAGACCTTTTAAGATCATATTCACTCTAATTCTGTTTACAATTGCGAGCTTTTCTTATTCACAAAAGTACATGGATGGTGATATCATTTTTATCAAAAATAAAAAGGCAGGTGCTTCATTGATCCCGAACGGTAAAACTAAATTCAATTATCTCGGCGTTATTTTTATTGAGAATGGCGTACCTATGGTTTATCACGCAACCGAACCTGTTTCTTCAAATAATGTAGATGATTTTATTAGTCTATCGGAAGGAAGAGAATATAAGATCCGTCGTTTGTACGAACAAGAATTATTAGATAAAGATGTAGTTTCAACCATGCGCTCGTTTGCAAAAGCAAAACTTCAAATGCACTACGATAATAAATTAACGTTGAATAACGACGAATTATACAATGCTGAATTCGTTTATAAAATGTTTCAGCAATGTTTGGGAATTCCTTTAGCTAAACCAAAAACTTTAGATAGCTATAAAAACGAAGCTGCGTCGATTGAATTCTTGAAGGACGCTTATGGTCCTGCTATCCTCACCGAAAAAATGGTAGTAACCGGAGATATTTATAATTCCGAGTATGTTACTGCACCGGAGACGGAGTAATCAGTTTGTCGCCCTCAGCAGAAACCGAAGGGCCTTTTAATTCTTCTTCCTTACCACACAAACACATCTAAAGCCTAACCAAGCGCTTGGTTTTTCATAGGCAATATCTTTTCCTACTCTACACTCTTCTAATCTATGACGCCAGCTTCCACCTTTACTAATTCCTCTTTCCAAAACCATTTCAGAAACATTACCGATCATATTGTAAACGCCAAAGAAGTTCTTCCAGTACGAGTATACGGGAGCGGTTACGTCTGCATTATCATTACTTGATGAAGCTGTTCCTAAAGAATCTTTCTCATCGCGCACGATATTCATTTTAGCTTGATTCTTATCATTAAAACCGTTATTGTAAAATTCTTCTCTTCCGTTATAAGTTAGAGTTTCCCATTCTTTTTCACTTGGTAAGCGATATTCAAAATTTATGAGTTCGTATTTTTTACTTTTTGCTATAAACATCGAGACCATTTCTGTTCGCCATTTGCAAAACTGAACTACTTGCTCATAGGAAATTCCGACAACCGGATAATCCCTGTAAGCAGGATGTCTATAATAATACTTCACATAGGGTGCGTTATAGGCGTTTTTTTCATTCCAAACAAGAGTGTCGGGTAAAACAGCTATATGCTCTGGAGAATTTTTCCCGTACTTTCCTTTTGTCCAAAGCTCGTATTCTGTCCACGAAAAGTTACTTACTTCTGTCTCATCCATAAACAATGTATCATTATACTTCACCGTTCCGGGTGGAGTAAATTCCTTTTTAGACGAAGTGAATGAGAAAAGAATTAAAAGCGAACTAAGTAAAAAAAATGATCTCATACTTAACTACCAATACCAATTGCTTTTTTCAATGAATACAGATCGGTTATCTCATCGCCAAGCTTAGTTGTTTTAAACTTAAG
>CAYYUS010000704.1:0-1981 GCA_964474925.1 uncultured Akkermansia sp.
TTATTTATATTTAATAAATCTTAATATTGATTTGTGATTAAGTAATCCTGTAACGAAAGCAAATAAACCGCTAAATACTAACATCACCACGAAATTCATTTTCCATTGGGGAGTTAAATTTACTGTAAAATAATTAATAAAGATCACCCCAATAATGAATAGCACAAGGGAGGTGATGAATTTTTTATTGAAATGAAATTTAAAGATCTTATAACAAAGAAATACCTGAATGCCGGCTGCAAAGAACTGTGTAATTAAACTGGCAATAGCGCTTCCGTAAGCATACATTTTTGGGATCAAAATAAAATTAAGAACAAGATTAATGGCAATACTTGTAACGGCCATAATGTTGAGTTGTTTAAAACTGCCATTGGCGGTAAGAAGAGTTCCAAAAATATAAACCATAGAGATGGCAGTAAAACAACACATCAATAATCCTAATACTTCATGACCTTCTGAATTTCCGTTGTAGATGAGTTTACAAAATTCATCGGCGTAAAATAAACAGCTGATAGAAACGATCAAACAAGGGGTGATCAATAAGGTAAAAGACAGCTTCACGATATTCTCAATATTTTCCTTGTTTTTTAACATCCTACTAAAGATCGGGAGTAATTGAACGGCAAAGAGTATGGCAATATTGTTCGCGGCATCTAATAATCTAAAGGCTTTGGCATAAATACCGGTTTGATATTTACCAAGATCTCCTCCTAAGATACGTTCGATCATAATGGCATCGGCACGATTGTAGAACGTCATAAGCAAAACTAACATAGCAAATGGGAAACTTTTTTTAAGGATCATCCAGTTAAATGCCCAGTGCCAATTAAGTTTGAAGGTGTGAGTTTCCCTTAGTACGATCACAAATCCAATCAATGCCGTGAAAAAGTAACCTGCCGTTTGGGCATAGGCAAAATTCATGATGTCCACTTTTAAACCAAACAAGCCAAACATCATAGCAAAGAAAACAATAAGCATGATCACACGATCTAAAACAGAAACTACGCTGTCAATCCTGAATAAATGTAAACCCTGAAGATACGAACGCATAAAAGCGATCATACTCAGTAAAAAACTATTAAAGCACAATACAATAAGCAATTTCAAATAGCGGATCTCGCCTTGGTAAACAACGGCTGCAAGAATGAGTGTGATGAAAATATAAAATGCAGCAAGAGCAAATTTTAAAGCAAGTAGCTTACTAAAATGTTTGCTTAAAAGGTGAGAGTTTTGCGCAATATTGCGGTTATTGAAATTAGCGAGACCAAGATCGAGAAGTATATTGGTAAGAAAAGAGAAACTAAATAAGGCCATGTATTCACCATACACTGCATTACCCACTTCCATTTGCACTTTTGGGTCCACAATAAGGATCCAAAATGGCTTAATTAAAAGGTTTAAAGCCAATAATATAGCTAGGTCGAATATGAACTTCTTTTTCTGCAAAAAAATGAAAAGCAAAGATAGCATATTTTAGTGGCAAAACTAATTTAGTTAATCATCATAACATATTGTTATTCAGTTAATTGAATCACTTTATCTTAAACAATTAAAACTCACTTTAATTTCATAGTTTTGCACCGTGCAAATTGTTGTAAATACGAGGCTTTTACTTAAGAACAGATTAGAGGGGATGGGTTGGTTTGCTTATCAAACTTTAAAGCACATAACTCAAAAACACAAAGACGTTCATTTTGTGTTTTTGTTCGACCGCGCTTATGATCCTGAATTTATTTTTTCGGATAATATCACTCCTTTAATTATTGGTCCGCAAGCGCGCCATCCAATTTTGTACTACGCTTGGTTTCATGTTTCGGTAAAGCACATGCTGAATAGATTGGAGCCCGATCTTTTTTTATCTCCCGATGGTTTTTTATCTCTCGGCGCAAAATGCAAACAGTTGCCCGTGATACACGATATTAATTTTTTGCATCACCCAAAAGATTCAAAATGGTTAACTGCAAAATACTATAACCGCTAC
>CAYYUS010000705.1:0-1956 GCA_964474925.1 uncultured Akkermansia sp.
TTATTTAAAACAGAATAGTCGATCCCTTTTTGCAATTCAAATAAGGTGATAGCTTCTATTGAAAACACTTGTGGATTGCCATCTATGGGAACGTTAACAGTTGAGATCTCAAATTTTTTGGTACACAACTGAGCCTTGCCTACAGTTATCAAATAATTATAACCGTAAGGAAGATCGATCTTTACTTTGCCATCATCGTTGGTGACAATGGTTTGAAAAGGCTTTCCGTTTTGAGTTACAACTATATTAGCACCTCCACAACCATTTCCCCCTTTTTCAATTCTGGTATTAAAACGAACCGATTTTTCTTGAGCAAAGGAGTTTACCGACACCGTTAAGAGTACACAAATGAACAAAATACGAATATACCCCCGAAAGGTGTTGTGCATAAGAGTTATAAGACCTAAATTTACGAAATTCCATCAAAATGCGAGCCAATAAAACAAGCAAAAACGAAACAAATGTTAACATCAGTTATTGGGAAACTGATCGCTATTTAGGTGTTAACGACCTCGTCGTAATAGGGAGTGGAATCGTTGGTCTTTTTACCGCATTGAACTATAAAAAACAAAATCCTAAAGCAAAAGTTACAATTTTAGAAAGAGGCGTTTTGCCCTTTGGTGCTAGCACAAAAAATGCGGGTTTTGCCTGTTTTGGAAGTTTAACCGAGTTAATGCAGGATCTTAAAACGATTCCTGAAAGGCAAGTTTGGGAAACAGTAAGCATGCGAAGTAAAGGTTTAAAACTTTTACGTAAAACCCTTGGCGATAAGGCTATTGACTATAGAGCGTTTGGAGGGTATGAGTTGTTTGATGATGCGAATGAATTGGAGAAGTGTATGGATGAAATACCTGTGATGAATGAAATAATGCTTAAAGTAATAGGTGAACGTAACTGCTATGCAGTAGCCAGCAAAAAAATAAAGACCTTTGGATTTAATAACACAAAAGGACTCATTTTGAACCGTTGCGAAGGACAAATAGATACCGGTAAAATGATGGAGAGTTTGATGAACCTTGTAAGAAAAAACAATATTACCATACTTAACGGCATCACAGTTACTAACATTTTTGATACAGGTTCGGCCGCAATTATTGAAACTGATATTGCCGAATTTAGCGCTAAAAAAGTTGTGGTGGCCATTAATGGTTTTGCAAAACAATTATTGAATATAAAAGATGTGAATCCTGCCAGAGCTCAAGTTTTAATTACCAAACCTATTAAAGGATTAAAGATCAAAGGAAGTTTTCATTACCAACAAGGTTATTATTATTTCAGGAACATCAATAACCGATTGTTATTTGGCGGCGCACGAAATTTAGACATCAAAGGTGAAACAAGTACCGATTTTAAGATCACCTCACAAATTCAAAAAGATCTTGAACAAAAATTAAAACATATGATCCTTCCAAACACGCCTTTTGAGATCGATCAACGTTGGGCAGGAATTATGGGAGTTGGTAGCGAAAAGAAACCTATCGTTAAACACGTTTCAAAAAATGTAATTGCCGCCGTAAGAATGGGTGGAATGGGAGTTGCTATTGGCAGCATCGTTGGAAAAGAAGCAGCGGAGTTGGCAAATGAATGATGAGTTATGAATGAGATCACCAATTATTACAAGAAGATATTTTAAATTATTTGGGCGTGCCGGCAACACTCACCGAATAAACGCTGGAAGTTCGGTTGCCGTCGCGCTTTTCGCTGCAAGCCTGCTTGTACTTTGCAATGTTTGTAGGGCTCCGGTAGCTTCTGCTTTCGCACAAGCCCGCTCAAAAGTCCACTGGACTTTTGCCGCCTCGCCCAACAAACATTTTGCAAAGTACTAAGCAGGGCTTTTCGCTGCAATCGCTCACGCAGGTCGGTAATAAGAGACAGCTGCCTCTTTTTACCGCCCCGCGCCAGGGATGCGAAGGGTTTAGCTCTTTTTTATGAGGAACGAACAAAAAAAGCCGAGCG
>CAYYUS010000706.1:0-1955 GCA_964474925.1 uncultured Akkermansia sp.
GTCTTGTAATGTCAATTTTTTGTTGTCTGTCCGGCTACTTGCTTATAACTACCTTATAAGGATGATTTCCCACCCTTGTCGGTAAATTTATTCTAATCTGTTTTTAAAACCTTCAAAACTCAACCTAAACCACATCTTCCATATTAAAAACACCCTTTTTGCCCTTTACAAACTCCGCAGCAATTACGCTGCCTAAGGCAAATCCCTGGCGGTTGTGAGCTTTGTGCATAATTTCAATATCGTCAATAGGTGAGTGGTATTTTATTATGTGTGTGCCCGGTACTTCGCCTTCGCGTTTGTCTTCAATAAATAAAGTATCGGCTGCTTTACCGTCAATACTCCATTTGGTTTTGCGATCTAATTTTGTAATTACTTGCTCGGCCAAGGTAATGGCAGTGCCACTTGGTTTATCTAGTTTATGAATGTGGTGGATCTCTTCCATGCTTACTTCGTAATCAGGATATTTATTCATGAGCTCGGCCAAATATTTATTTACTTTAAAAAATAAATTCACTCCCAAACTATAATTGGTAGCGTAAAACAACGTTTTGTTCCCTTTTAATGCTTCCGCTTTTATCTGGTCAAAATTCTCGTACCAACCTGTGGTGCCAACAACAATAGGGACATCGGCATCAAAACATTTTTTAATATTAGCCAATACAGTATGCGGCGTCGTAAATTCAATGGCCACATCAGCCTTTTTAAAGTCGGCTGCCGTTACAGTATCTTTATTATCCATATCCACTTTTAAAACAATGGTATGGTTTCTTTTTAAGGCAATTTTTTCTATCTCTTTGCCCATTTTGCCGTAGCCTATCAATGCAATGTTCATATGCTTATTCTGTTTCTATTTAAAAGTTAATTTTAAACTCAATCCCGCGCCCATAGCAGTGCCAACAAAAACGGGCTTGGCGTGCAAATGCAAACTCAGGTCATCACTCACATCAAATGTTTTTAAATGCGCGTCAACGTTGGCGTCAATTATTTGTATGGCATATACCGCTATTATTCCAAAACCAAACAGATCGCGGCGTTTGCGGTAAAATAATTTTTGCGATTGGAGTTGATCGGTATCGTAACCTGTTACATCAATTACACTGCTATCACCGGCTACCAGTTTTTTTAAATTGCTACGGTAATACGTGTATTGCTCCTGATTTTTTAAAAAGAAATAACCTACGCCTCCTAAGGCTGCCCATACTATGGGTGCTTTCCAATACTTACGGTTATAAATTTGCCCTGCTCCCGGAATTACAGCGCTTAATATGGCTGCGCGGCGTGGACCTTTTTCTTTTGGTATTTTTTTTTCTACAATTGTATCTTTCACCACTACGCTATCTTGAGTAGTTTGAGAAATACCTGTTACAGCAAACAGGCAAATGAGTATGATGCAGAAATTTTTCAAGCTTAGGCTATGTCTTTTACAAGTTTATTGCCATCGGGGTTATCCCAGGCACTTTGTAATTGCGCCATTATTTTGTTTACACTGCGAAGTTCTTCACTATCGGTAATTGGCAAAGTGTTCAATCCTTTTTCGTCAACTATATTTAAAATATTTCGCACAGTTAATTTGCTTTCGGTAAGTCCGGGTTGGTAAGTGCTTTCAGTTTCTTTATCGCCTTTTAATTCTACTAAAATTCCTGTTTCTATAAATTCGTTTATCACATTACGCACCAAACGCAAAGGCAGATCGAGTTTATCGGCAATTTGTTTAGCGGTGAACGGAGGTTGTTTTTCAAAAAATCCTTTGCAAATAACATTGGCTATTAATAAGGAAATTGCTTTTCTGTAACGTGTACTTAATTTACTGATGTCGTTTTGTAATTCGTAATGATCTACATTTTGATTGGCAAATGATAATTCGGCGCCAAACAATAATATGTACCAACTGTATTGCAACCAAATTAAAAACAACGGAAGCGCTGCAAAACCTCCATAAATGGCGTTCATACTAT
>CAYYUS010000707.1:0-1953 GCA_964474925.1 uncultured Akkermansia sp.
GGGGTTCGTTCTTATGCGAGTGTTGATTGCTTTCAGTATGATCATGACTTGAATGGTCATGTTGGGCGTATAGACCTTGACTAAAAATTGTAAGTAGTGCTAAAATTAGTGTTTTCATAGTCGAATTATGTATAAAAAATGTTCATTAGCTTATAAGAGAATATTTTCTGAAACTTGTAATGCATAAATCAATTGAATTATACATATTTCTTAATTCTTGAACTTCGGTTAAGTCTGACAGGACGCTTTTACAATTATACCATATTTCAATACAAAAGTTCAGATAATCAATCTCCATTGGAGATTTCCGTTTCATTAACTCGACCAAAAGCACCGTAATATCTGCACAATCTCTCATCAATGCGGCTTTATTGTCATTATTTATAGAAATAAAATATGAATCGGCACGCAAGCATCCCTCAATCAAAAGATCAAGTTCCAGTAATGCTAGTGAGTTAACCTCTACAAGATATATCCTACTTTTTAACATACGATTTATAAAGTGATAGTGTTCCGAAAATTGTAGAATAGTTCTTTGTTAATGTTACTTTAGAAAAACCAACGGATTCAATATAGTGCGGTAATAACCCTTTTACATTATCATTTGTAGTTTTGAATCCATCTAAAACCTGAACCAGATAAAATAAAGTACGCATAAGAAGACTAGTGGCTTTTCCCCAGTCTGCTATATGGAGTTCTCCACTAGGCTTTAAAACCCGTTTAAGTTCCTTTAAAGAGTTAAGTTTTTGTTCCCTGTCTAGGTGATGGAATACAAGACTTGTGATGACCCTATCAAATGTATTGTCTTCATACGGCAGAATTATTCCATCATATTTTGAAATAACAATTTGAGCTTTCTCCTTTTCAATTTTCTCTTTAGCAATTTTTATAATATTTTCGTCGACATCAACTCCGTCTATATGGCATTCTGGTTGATTTTTTCGCAAAAGAATTGAAAGAGTGGCTGTTCCGATACCAAAATCTAAAACGTAGTGGTTCGGCTTAATGTCGGCCTGACTAATTAGAGCCGCTTTGAATTTCAATTCCGGCATTGTAAAAGCAATTAGCGGGTTGTAGATCTTTGTAAGCCAGTTAAACCTTAAGGCAGGAATATATTTATTGCTCTCCATTTAGTTGGTTTTAGATAGATATAAATTGTGACCAAATATTTTTAGTCCGTGAAAAATCGTCACCTGAAGAACATTCCCTGATTTTACTTTTGCCGAGCAGTTAGCGCTATGTTTGTCCGATGGCATGATAAAAGTACCGCCATCGTAATTAGATTCGGATTCTTCGAGGTCGGTGATTACTAATTTTCCAATTTCAGAATTCTTTGTTTTATCCTTAACCCAAATAATTTTCCCGAAGAATTTGTTATCCTTTTTAAACACGTTAATTTTGCGTTCTCCATCTACAGTAAGCCAATTACCTTCTATAGCATTGGTTTGACCAATAGATTGTTTTGTAGCAAGGAATAGTAGTATAAATATTAGTTTTTTCATTTTATATTATTAATTCTGTAGGGATCCGCTCTCGCAAAAATTAGCTATGAAGAACTAACTGCCTAAAAAATCAAGAGCAGATCCACTACATTTTCATTTATTATTTCTCTTTCCAAATAAATACACTAATTGAATACCGAAAATCAAATTCTTACCTACTAGTCCATTTTCCTTGAGTACGCCCGAAAAAGTATTAGAGAAGCCCGAATTTGCAAACACCTTTATTTGAAACTCATCGCAATCCAAACGAGGAATAATAAGTCCGCCATTAATAGAAACACCGAAATCATTTGGCTGTGAGTCATTAATTATATTAAATGATTCTAAATAGTTCACTCTTGTAGCGTTCAGCAAGCGACTATAAATACCATTCACGCCGAATTCTAACCTGCTCGCTTTAAGTAGTTCTTTGGTCCTATAAGAAAGCCCAAACCCCAGATCAAGATAATTA
>CAYYUS010000708.1:0-1947 GCA_964474925.1 uncultured Akkermansia sp.
ATTGATAGATTAACAACGTCTTTTTGTGAAATAGATAAAACACAATGTGACACAACTTCACCTGCTACTAACACTAAAGTAATAGAAGATACACAAACACAACCAGCATTGGAAATTAAAAAATGAATAAGCTATTTGTTATTTTGTTAGCAATCACTCTAAGTGGTTGCGGTATGTTTACTAAGAAGTCAGAATCTTTTGTAGAAAGGCAAGTACTTGTAAAACCATCTGAACAGATGATTACTAATTGTTCTGCTACTAAACCACCTGAGAAAGACACATATTTAAAATTATCTGCTAATGAAAAAGAAGCTGTTCTGTTTGAATTCTCAAATAGTTTACTCAAAGATATTTTAACATGTAATGCGCAATGGCAAGAACTTCGTCAATGGTACAGTAAACAGTCTGAAATTTTTGGACCACTTGACTTAAAGAAATAAAGGATAAATCTAATGTTAAAAAGAGATTTATTTATTGCTGCAATGAAAGTTAAGTGTTATGAGAGAAAACCTTGGATACTTAGCGCATTTTGCATGATAAGAGAAAACATAGATGAGTATAAGAACGATCCTTATTCTTATCGAATTGTAAGTACACCTACTGGGTACTTTTATTGTGATCCTGAAAAACTAGGAGAGTTAGTAAAAGTGGAAGACGGTGTAGCTGGTCAGCCTTTATTCAATATCAAAGAACAAGTTACGATTGGTGCTAACGATGTTCCTAATTTGAATGAAGATACCATTGTTACTTATGGTAATTTATTGACTAATTGGATTACTGTTATTCACCCATTTGGAAAAAGAGTTCCTTATCAGGTTGGTAAAGTGAAGGTGGATAATATTGAAGAATTTATTCTACCTTTAATAAAAGATACTCCTGAAGAAGGAGCACCTAGAGATGAAGGTAGTGTTTATATTGATGAATATATCAAGTTTGCAGATTCTATGTTTTTCTTAACTGGTCTTACACAAATTTGTGTATGGGCAGCTACTCCTAAAACAATGCTACCACCACCTGGTGTTAAAGAATATAGAGAAAAACTACTCAAAGAGAATGAAGGTCATTTAAATGAAGCGGCTGTAATTGCTAAAATAGATAAACAGTTAGTAGAATATGATTCACAATGGCTCAAAGGTGACCCTGGTGAAAACTTCCTTCTGTCTGGAAAATCTAGAAATATTGTCCGTAAGAAATTATTCCTTATGCACGGTGCTGAGGTAGGTTTGAATGAAAACACAGTAAATGTGACACTCATTAAGAATTCCCTTAGTGAAGGATGGGATACCAATTCCTTTCCAGCTATGAATGATTCATTGCGTGCTGGTTCATTTAACCGTGGTCAACAAACTGCTCTAGGTGGTGTTTCTGTTAAATGGTTACTTAGAGCATCTTCTAACTTAAATGTAACTGAAGATGATTGTGGTAGTCGTTTAGGTAAACCAATGACTATTAATGAGTCTAATGTAAAAGAGTTAGTTGGATTCAGTGTGGTGATGCAAGAAGGCAGTAAACACATAGATAATATTGAACAAGCTGGTGCGTATCTTGGTAAGAAGGTTATGAGACGATCACCAATGTACTGTAAATTAACTCTCACCGATTTTTGTAAAGTTTGTGTAGGTGATAATTTAGCTGCTAATAAAAATGGTCTAAGCAGTGCTGTAGCTGGATACGGAAATAGTTTCGTCTCGATCTACTTAAGTGCTGCACATGGTAAAGGGCTTATGTTAGCTAAAATGGATTACAACACTTCCATTACTTAATATAAATAATAATTTTCAACAAATGACTCATATTCAAAAATTACCTGATATGTATTTACAAAATCCATCATATACAAGTGATCAAACAAATACATATACTATTAAAGAAGGAACAATACTATATCATGCTGCAACTAATAAAAAAGGTTTTAATACAAATCAACTCAATTTAGGAAAAGATAAA
>CAYYUS010000709.1:0-1940 GCA_964474925.1 uncultured Akkermansia sp.
AAAATAATTTTTGAGAGGAATTATAATTTCTATCATAACCAATGGTAATGCCGCTTGCAACAAACTGTTGAATTCCTATATAATAAACACCGGCATTTAATATTTGTGGTGTAATGAATTGGTATTCGTGAAATTTATTATGCCCCGTTTGCGAATATTTTGGATAGATGGAATCAGAAGTGAAGATCTTTGTGCCCGGACCAAAACCTGAATCGGTATAAATATTTATTTTGAATTTATACGAACTCTCTGTTAAACTTAATCCTCCTACAGGATCAAAATAAATTCTCATTCCTCTCAAAGTATCTGTCACATTCAGGTCGTACTTATATGCCATTCTTCCTCCTGTACCCATCACGTAATATCCTGTTTCGCAATTTCCATCATCATAGGCAAAATAATTTCTGAAACGTTGTTTTTGATACACCGTATCATTTGCAATACTAATATCACCACTTAAATTTTGCATATAATGTTTAATGGTAAAATCGGTACTGTCGGTCATAGGCGTAAATGTATAACCAATACTTGGCACCTTATGCGCTGCGGTGTGTTGCCATCCGCCCGGTTTAAATGGAGGAAGGTTTGCAGCTCCATATGAAACAAAATTGATTTGCGTGTTAGTTTGATCAAAAGCGCGATACTCGTAAGTTGTATTTACTGTAGACGTTCCATTATAACGTATATAATTAGAATAATACGTTGCCATTTCCTTTGGAGGATTCGCATTAAATTGATACCACGGCATTGACGAATAATTTTTTGTGAACGGAGAAGGAATATAACCAATGGTAAGATCATTCCATGCCGTATCGCCAATAATACTTCTTCCCTTATCTAAAAACACTTGATCAATATGCCAATTATCAAAGTTGCCACTAGTTTGCGCTTTGTTACGGAAACGGAATTTAAATCCGTCTTTAAAATAAATTACGGTGTCAACCCAAACAAAAACACGTTTAAAAACAGTATCAAATCCGTTTGTATTCAAATTTCCTTTTAACGACCAAACCTTATTTATCCATTTGCTTCCAGTTGGATCATAAAAATCGAGTATTAATGAATCTTGTATTTCCGGTGAATCGCCATTGCCGGTTTGCTGATAATAAAATATTAAAGCAACGCTATCCGAAGGTTGCAAAGTTTGAGAGCCCGATGTAAATAAATTTATTGGCAGCGAAGTTAATGTATCGGCATCATTAGCTTGGGTAGCTGTAAAATTTTGATTCGGGGTATAAGGATATCCCATTTTATTTAATCCATCAAATGTTGCCACTCCAATACTCATTGGCGCTTTTGCCATTCCTGTATTTACATATATCATTGAATCACTCCACCACTGCTGTGAAGGATATGCCGAATTGCAAGCGTAATTAAAATCATCAAAAAATGGAATGTTCAAACTTGTAACTGTTGTTTTGGAAACAGAATGGTTTTGTTTTGATGTTTGCGCAGGTTTAAGATCAGAATAAATTAAATTAGGGTTGCCGTGCATAGGACGTAAACCTTCATGCGCGTTCAAAAGCACAACGCACAAAAGCATTAAGCTTGTAAAAAACGATCTATGTATCCCTTTATTCATTTAATCTCCGTCGTTGAACGTATTTGGATCCACCGTTTGTCCGGCTAAACTATCAGGACTGTATCCGTGAGCATCTCTCACCCCCACTACCAAACTTATTTTACTTCCCTTTTTTATCAATTGTCCTGCCACAATTGGCTTTCCTTCAAATATCTGCTCTATCACGCAACCATTACAATCGGCATTTTTGGTTGTTACCGACCCTACTTTTAGGCCATAACTTGTAATGATCAGCTTTGCCTGGCGCTCGCTCCTATCCGTTAACTTAGGCATTTCGATCTGCGGTGCAACCATACTTGTAACGTACAGGTATATGTTTCTATTGTGTTTTACCTTGCTTTTTGCGCTCGGATCCTGC
>CAYYUS010000710.1:0-1937 GCA_964474925.1 uncultured Akkermansia sp.
ACATCAAGTTTTTCAACTGGCAATGCGCGATGGCCATGGTCACGGTGGTGGCGGTGGAATGGGTGGAATGATGTAATATTTGATTGAATTAAGAATTAAAAGGCCTCGCGAGTTTGCGAGGCCTTTTTTGTATGGATAAATTTGCTTTATAACTTTTTTGTTATATATTTACTTAACACTTAAAGTTGCGATATGAAAAAATCTATACTCTTTTTATTTTCAATAGTATGTTTTGGTAACATAGCTTTATCTCAAAACACTTTGTTCTACAACGCTGAACCCGGAACGATGGATTATATTAAAAGTAATTCAGCTTTAAAAGTAGCTGATGGGAATTCTACGATTGCTACAAGTTATACGGCAAGCGCTTGCGGACTTAATTATTTACAGACAAATGTGTTTTTGGCAATGCGCAATCCAACTGTTTGGCCTGGCGCCGCGGTTCAGCCAGCTCCATTAGTTGTTTCGTCATTACCTCCGGTAGGTTGTACAACTATTCTAAAAGCATATTTATATGTAAGTGTTGGTGGAAATGGAATTCCAATTACGGCAACTGTCACTAACCCACAAAACGTGAGCTCTTCATTTTCAATGACTGTAATTGGTCAGGGATCAAACTTATGCTGGAACTACCCTAACACTTATGCCTATAGGGCAGATGTAACCTCTGCGATCACTGGCAATGGAACGTATTCTGTTTCGGGCATTCCTGCAGCTCTAACTGCTACTACGCAACCCGATGATGCACATGGCGCAAGTTTAGTTATCATTTATGCAGATAACTCGCAAAGCTATACAGGAAATATTGTTATAGCTGATGGTTGCGCATCTCAAATAGGGGGCACAAAAACGGCTACAATAGGCGGTTTCAATGTTTGTGGACCTACCAGTCTCACGTCTAATTTTATGCTCATTTCAGATCTTCAAAAGTTGGCTAACTCTAACATTGCTTTTAATAGTATTACTCCTTCATACACTTTACCTCAAGCCGCACAAATTGGTTTTAATTGGGTTTCCGGCGCTGGTACTCCTGCTGCGGCAGGCCAAAGCACTGCTAATTATTCAGCAAGTGGCGGCGGCGATTGTTTTGCTATCATTGTGGCAGGTTTGTATTACCGCACAGCTTGTACAACCTGTACGCTGGCACCCAACGCACCTACTGTTTCTGTAAATACCAGCAGCAATCCAATTTGTCAAAGTAGCCAATCAGCTACGTTATCAGCATCAGGTTCCACAACATATACATGGAGTACAAGTGCTACTGGATCTTCTATTGTGGTAACACCAACTGTAACTACCAATTATATTGTATGGAGTACAAATGCAAATGGTTGTGGAAGTGCCTCATTAACACAAACTGTTACAGTCTGCAATAGTCTAAATGAGGACGTGATCTCAAGAACTATTAAACTATTTCCAAATCCAAGCAGAGGGATTTTTAAAATTGAATTAAACGAAAAAATTGAAAAACCGGAAATAGAAATTTATAATTCCATTGGACAATTGATCTACAAAAATTTACTAAAGGAAGGAACCAATAGTATTGATATCAGTAAATTTGCTTCGGGGTATTATTATTCGGTGATCACTTCAAAAGGAGAAAAAATTCACAGCGAGAAGATCATTGTAGAATAGGCCTACCTATCATTCTTGTTTCCTTTGGTCTTAGCATTGCTTAAGCCTTTTAGGATGAAAGATAACTCCAAGCCACCACGACGCTTAGTTGCCTGACTAAGTTTTGATGTATTCACGTCGTAACTTACACCAAACGTCATATTCTTTTTGTAATCCATTGCTGCTGTAAATATCAATGCGTCTTTTGCTCGCAAATAAGCACCAAACTGCAAAGCAGATGAAATAAGTGTGAATGTATTTAATATTACTTTTTCGCGTGTTGACTGACCAATTAAAAATTTAATACTTCCACCGAATATGAT
>CAYYUS010000711.1:0-1937 GCA_964474925.1 uncultured Akkermansia sp.
TGCTTGGGCAGGGATCTCGGTAACACCAATGCATTTATTAGAGAGTAATGATTTTTCAAATACGGATATTATTTGGACAGCCATTGTTGTTGGTGGAATTTTGGCCGGCTTTTCAAAAGTGACGGATATAAAGGATATTAAAAGGCATTTTGGATTTACCTATAATAATTTTGCTTCAAACATTTTATTCATCGCCCTTTTAGCAGGATTGTTTGACGAAGGTTACATGGCCTTTGTTTACTTTTTATTGATCTCCGCGCTTGTGTTCTATTATATTAGATATGCTATTGCGGAGAAGTCGTTTTTGTTTCTTTTGTTATCTGTTATTTATGGTTATATAGCATTAACCTATGCGTTCTTTTATCTTTTAATTGAAATTGGGAATGAATTAAGCTTTATGCTTGGATTATTTTATATAATTGCATCGTGCGCAGCCATTGTTCTTTTCTTTATTTATTATAAACGCATTTTAGGAATCAAGAAATGATCGCGTATAATAAAATATTATTGAGCAATATGCTCATCGTTAAAAAAGCCAAGCAATGGTTTAGCCGCGATCTTATTACAGGAGCACAAATGGCCTCTGTTTTAAATAAATATCCAATTGAGTATTTTAAGCCAAATATTTTTATCAAAGTAGGATTGTTTTTATTCACACTTTTTCTTATTGGCGCAGCCTTGGGTTTATTCTCATTAATGAGTATGGGAATTCTTATGAATAATAGTTCTTATGAGGGATATAGCATTTTTGTAAGCATTATTTTTGGAGGCGCATGTGTGTTCTTTCTCGAAAAATTTATTCAATGGCGAAATTGGTGTAGCAACGGAATTGATGACGCGCTTTTATACAGCGGTCTGAGTTTTATTTTTTCGGCTATAGCGTTTAGTGTTAGCAATAATCTTAATGATGAGGATGGATTTTTATTGTTATGCTTTATTTATTTACCATTCCTCATGGCCGGAGCGGTAAGATATATAGATAGAGTAGTTACCATTTTTATGATCGCTTGCATGTATTGCATTTTCTTTTTACTGATCATGAAAATTGGCAATGCCGCCAAATTCATTATGCCGTTTGCATTTATGGGCTTATCTGCCGCGTTTTATTTTATCGTAAAAAAACAAATGACCTTACCTTCAAGGATACACTACGCAGGATGTATGAAGGTAATAAAAGCCATTTCTCTTATAGTGTTTTACGTTTCAGGAAATTATTACGTGATCCGCGAAAGCAGTGTTGAATTTTTCAACCTTGATCTAAGCGAGGGTCAAGATATTCCAATGGCACTTATTTTTTATGCCTTCACGGCTTTTGTTCCTTTGTTGTATTTGTTCTTTGGTTTAAGAGCAAAGGATAAATTAATGGTTTGGGTTGCTTTGCTATTAATTGCTGTATCAGCGCTTACATTTAAATATTATTTTAGCTTGGGTCACCCCGAAGTTTCATTGACTATTGCCGGTTTGGTGATGATGGCTTTGGCATACGCTTCTATAAAATATTTGATAACCGATAAAAAAGGGATCACCTTTAAAGATGATCCTAATGAAGATAATTTCCTAAAAACAAATGCCGAAGCCCTTGTGATCGCTCAAAGTTTTGGAACGCATGCTCAACCTACAGATACAGGTGTACAAATGGGTGGTGGCGAATTTGGCGGCGGTGGTTCAGGAAATAAATTTTAAACTAATAAATTATGAGAGGATATTTTCTATTTTTTGCTTTTCTTTTTTCTTTTGCGATCAATGCGCAAACTAATGATTCAATTATGTTGCGTAAGATCTATGATCACTACTTAACCGAAAGCAAAAGTTACAAGAACCTTGAATATTTGGCAACCAAAATTGGTGGACGTTTAAGTGGAAGTAAAAAGGCAGAAGAAGCAGTGTATTGGGCAAAAAAAGCGCTTTACGATGCGGGCGCTGATACTGTTTATTTA
>CAYYUS010000712.1:0-1932 GCA_964474925.1 uncultured Akkermansia sp.
CCCTACAAGTAATAAAAGCGAAACAATAGCTAATTGCTTTTTAGATCTTGCTAAAAAATTAAACATACAAGTGATCATTCAATGCGAAGTTCAAAAGATCAGCAAAGAAGAAAGTTTTGAAATTAGAACAAGTAAAGGAAATTTTGAAGCAGATGTGCTTATATGCAGCATGGGTGGAAATAATAAAATGGAAGGTTATAAAATTTTAAAAGAACTTGGGCATAACATCATCTCCCCTATTCCAAGTTTGTTTACCATTAATCTTCCTTCAGAGAACATCAAAAAAGAATTGCAAGGTGTTGCTGTACAAAATGCCACTATTACCATCGAAAAAACCAAATTCAATTACACCGGTCCGGTTTTGGTTACGCATTGGGGTTTAAGCGGACCGGCTGTTTTAAAACTTTCGGCTTTTGCAGCTCCTTATTTTTTTGAAACTGAGTACAGAAACAATATCCTTATCAATTGGACAGGAAATTTAAAATTGAATGAGATCCTTGAAGAATTAAATCAGCAAAAAATAAATTCTGCACGATCGATCATAATAAAAACTCCACTTTTTGAATTGCCAAAACGTTTATGGGAATTTTTATTGAATAAAGCAGGAATCCTACATGACACAAATTGGGCGAACATTTCAAAACAGCAAATGAATAAACTGAGTGAGGCCTTATACAGGGATATTTACAAAATGGAAGGCAAAACCACTTTTAAAGAAGAATTTGTTACAGCCGGAGGAATAGATCTAAAAGAAATAGATTTTAAAACTATGCAGAGTAAACTTGTTAAAGATCTGTATTTTTGCGGTGAAGTGTTAAATATCGACGGAATTACAGGGGGTTTTAACTTTCAAAGCGCTTGGAGTACTGCTTACGTTTGTGCTTCGTCCATTTAATAGCAAATTTTCACTAAATTTGATTGAACAGTTCTCTTATGTACAAAAAACTGCGTTATCTTTTTTTTATTGCAACTATTCTTTGCTCTATTAATAGTAAAGCTCAAGATACATTAGTTGCATTTACTCCTCAATTTGAATTAGGAAGCTATTATCAAATAACAACGGTGTACGGTTCGGAATACAGAGGTGAAATTGTTGAAGAAACAAAACTCGGCTTTGTATTACTTGATAAACGAAGCAATTTGAAACATCGCTTATACAAAAGCGATATAAAAGAAATAAAACCGATCAATTCTAAAGTAAAAAATAACATTGGGCGCTTTTTTGATGACTATTACTCTAATTATTATATGTTGGTAGAAAATGCTTTGCCTTATGAAAGCGGATCGATGAATGCTACTTGCCATTACTTTATTGAGAATATAAATTACGCGTTCAGCGAAAATTGGAGTATATCTATGAATGTAATTTTATTTCTCCCCTCTTCTGTTGGTATAAAATGTTCTTACGAGATCTCAAAAGATCTTTACTTTGGTGCCAATGTTTTTTTATGGGCTCTTCCAACAGACAATAACATTGAAGTATATTCTATTCCCATAATGGGCGCCGGTGCCAGGATAACTAAAGGAGACCATAATACCAATTTTACTATTGGCGCTGGCGCGCTTGCAATTAAAGACTTTGATCAAGTAAATACTCCCGTACAAAAACTTGATTATACACCAGTGTATTACTTGAACTTCGCTTACGCCAATCGCTTTGCCAAACATGCAGCATTGAACATAGAGAATTTTTTATTTCCGCAAGCTTTTTCTAATCCGCGAGGTTCGGTTAATTTAAATTTAACCGGCGCAAGCATAAAATGGATCCGCAACGAGAATATTCAATGGAATTTTGGATGTTACGGAATGTATTTGGGCGATCTTACAAAACTAACTACCAACTCAAAGATAATCCCCATCCCCTACATCTCTTACACTCAGTTCATAAATTAGATCATTTGATGATCTTCATCTCATTTAAAAGATACCCAG
>CAYYUS010000713.1:0-1930 GCA_964474925.1 uncultured Akkermansia sp.
GCCTGTAATTACCACTTTACCATCCACCGTAAATGTTTTATTATGCATGCGCTGATTAAAACCTTTAAAATCATCTTGTAGTTTGGTAAGTTTTTGCAAAATACTTTTTCCAAGGTTAGCTCCGGGATTATAAATTCTAATATCAATATTCTCATGCGAATCCATGGTTAAAATATCATGAATACCTGCTTCCACCATAATATCATCTACCAAAATGCGCACTTTTACACCTCTATCAGCGGCACGTACTAAATAATCGCAGGCAATTAATCCCACATTATCTGTAGAGAAAATAAAATACTGTATGTCAATTGTTTTTTCGGCGTATTCGCTGAGCCAAGCACGAGCAATCATGGCGCTGCCTCCATCTTCTAAAACATATGCGCCGGTTTTGGTAGCCATAGAATCTTTAAGAGGTTCTAGTTCTTTTGAAAGAGAGGTTGAACCATCGCGATGAATGCTTTTACAAAAATCGAATTTTTGTTCGGGTATGGTATCTATCTTTTCTTCGGAGCAGGCAGAAAAAATAATTACGCTCAATAAAAATACTTTATAAATAGTCTTCATCATATAATTTATCAGGGAACAAGCGAATAACCCAAGCTCAGCAAAACAAATGCGCCGCTTTGGTTAAAATTACTAAAATTAATACTGCCATTCCTTATTTTCCATTGCGTTTTAGAAACATCGTGCTCATATTCAAAAATTGTTGAAAGCGCTATTCTTTTTGTAAGCCAAAATTTTGGTTGAAGGCTTAGTTTTGGCGAGAAGAATGCGTTTTTATAAGTGCCTCCGGCTGATTCAATTTTTGTACTGCCTGTATTAAAGCCAAGATAAATACGCACATTAAACCTACCACTTCTTCGTATCAATTTCCTCCCCAAACCAAAGTTGTACGAAAAGCCCGTTATTTTTGAATCTAAACTATCATTTGGTGTAAGGGCTCTTTTTATACTGCCCATAAAATACATCTGAAAAAGAACATACCCTCTGGGACCATAATGAAAAGCATAGTCGGAAAAACCAAAGCCCACAAGTCGTGGGGGCATGTTCACGTCAAATTGATCAAGTCTGTTTAGTCCAATATCAAAAGGACTCTTATACCCTCTTTGGCCATATAATACATCAAAATTTAAGCGGCTCGAAAAAGTTCGTTTTTGAGGAACCGTATCTCTTAATTCACCGGGCTCCTCCTTTTTGATCTTGATCTTATCTTGAGCCTGGATATAAGTTGGGATAAACAGAACGTAAACACAAAATACCTTTAATATCCATTTAGAAAACATAAGTTAAATGTACTAAAATAATCAAAACCTCGCTTAACCGCGCCAGTGGGGCAAATTCAGGCCTAAAACTGTAACCCTGGCGTTTGTTTTAGCGTACACAATGTAAAGGGTGCTTTTGAATTATTTAAATAACCTTTTGGTTTAGGTAATTTAATATAAGAGAACTTTTTATTATTTAATTTTACAAAAGAGCAGGATCACTTGATGATCGGGGCCGGAAAGGAAACAAACATGGTACTTGTAAACATATTAAAAAAATTGAAAACACTATTTAAAATGCGCTTGAAGATTGGAGCCAACAAATTTCATTTTGATGCTCAGAAACAACGTCCTATTTTAAACAGGTTCTTCATTTGGTATAAAAAAGCTTAATTCATATAACCCCATATAGGTTTGGGTATATGATATAAAGATAAAGGCAGCTGAGGCTGCCTTTTTTGTTTTTGGGTTTTTGGCCCCATCCCCCTCTTGAGGGGGTGGCATTTGCGGAGCAAATGACGGGGGAGGGAAATACAACTTCTCCTCCCCCAACATCAAAGCGTCAAGCTTAATCACAAATAAACCCTATTTGCAAAAACCTACGATGTATCGTAGATAAGCATTCAGAAAAAGCGGAGAAAGTTGAAAATCAAGAGTTGGGGTCC
>CAYYUS010000714.1:0-1929 GCA_964474925.1 uncultured Akkermansia sp.
CTCCATCCCACGCGAACACCGGTAGCAGAAAGGGATTTAGAAATACCATCCACATAAATAGTGTAAGCTTTCATTTCGGGACGTAAGGTAACAGGATTGTAATGTTTGATGTTACCGTAAGTTAATTCCCAATAAATTTGATCATACATTAAGTAAACAGGTTTTACATTTTCGCCTCTGCGTTTATTTTCTTGTAATATAAGATCACAAATTTCTTCTAAACCTTCTTTGCTAAAAACAGTACCCGTTGGATTTTGCGGCGAACATAAAGCTACAAGAGAAGCTTCTTTGATGTGTGGTGCAATATCTTTTGCCGAAGGCATAAAATTATTTTCCGCCTTAGCTTCTATTACCACGGTTTTGGCCGAATTTAAATACGAGTAATGATTATTATTCCATGATGGTACAGCAAATATCACAGTATCATCTTTATCTACGATGGCTTGAAAAATACTATAAATAACAGGGCGCGCACCTCCGGCAATTACAATTTCGGAACTGCTATAATTTAATCCGCAGCGCTCTTTTAATAAAGTACTCACCGCTTGACGTAATTCTAGAACACCATCCGCGGGAGGATAATTGGTTTGATTAGCCTCGTACTCTTTAATAATATAATTCTTAAGTTCGTCAGGTATAGGAAAAACATTAGGATTAAAATCACCTATGGTAAGATTATAGATCTTCTCGCCATTTTTTATTTTTTCATTTACTTCGGCGGCAAGTTTAATGATCTCTGATCCAATGATGTTCTCAGCAAGTTTAGAAACTTTCATGTGTTTGTTTTCTGTAAGTAGCATTTGTTCCGTCTTTCTTTATCAATAATACCTGATTTGGTTCAAACCACAAGCATTTCTTGTTTTAGCGCCACTAATTAAGGTATTTTCTTTAAAAAAGGCAGTCATGTGTTAAAAACTGGTTATTTCTTTGGCCGTAATCTAAAAGGTTTTAAATTTAGACTATAATTTTAGGCAATTCGTCTAAATCCATTTAAAATTGAGAAACCTTTGCTCAATTTAGTAGTAGAACCTAAGTAATATTAAATTTGATTAAGATTTATGAAGCGATTACAACTAGAAGATCTATCGAGAGAGTTAGGTTATTCAAAGACACTTATTTCAATGGTGTTGAATGGAAAAGGAAATCAATACGGAATAAGTAAAAAAACGCAAGCCGCAGTTTTAGATGCTGTGGCGCAATTAGATTATTCGCCAAATAAATTTGCGCGGGCGTTAAGAACCGGAAAAAGTTTTTTCATAGGTTTGATCGTTGCCGATGTGTCCAATCCATTTTATTCGCGTATTGCAAAAAATATTGAAACAGTTCTATTTGGTAAAGGCTATAACCTAATGGTGTGTAGTACCGAAGAAAATGTAGAGAAAGAAAAAAAGTTGGTAGACATGATGATCAACCAACAAGGTGTAGATGGATTGATCATTGCCTCCTCATGCGACAATGCAGATTTTTATAGTAGTCCACGCTTTAGTAAAACTCCAATTGTTTTTATCGACCGTGTTATACCATTATTCAATGCCAATTATATTGTGATCGACAATTATGGCGGATCAATGGAAGTGGTGAATAAACTTTTAGATGATGGTTGTAAAAATGTGGCCTGTTTAAGTATCACGCCATCTTATATTAGTACCATCGAAGATCGTATGAATGGGTACAAAGGCGCTTTGCAAAAACACAAACTCGATCTAAATCCAAACTTGGTAGTGAATATCAGCTTTGATAATATTTACGAGGATGTTGTTGAAGCGCTTAAAAAATTCGCCTACGCCGGAACTAAGGTCGACGCTATTTATTCGTTGAATAATCACTTAGCAGTTGCTGCTCTTAAAGCTGTAAAAGAAAACAAAGACCTTAAGATCTACTTTGATAAAGTAAGATTTGCATGCTTTGACGATGTGGAATTATTTAACC
>CAYYUS010000715.1:0-1927 GCA_964474925.1 uncultured Akkermansia sp.
GCGTGTAGACACAGGAAGCTTCGAAAGCCCACCTACGTCTATTCGCCAAACGTTATAGGTAATACGGCAGACAGACCTCATGAAAAAAAGCATTCTCATATTAATGACGACTTTATTCGTTGCTTGTTCTCAGGACAAAAATCCAGACATAACAATTGACCAAAACTCTGGCGACACACTTCAAATAATTAAACGTTATCCATCTAAAAAAGTAAAAGAAATTGTTCTTTACAAGGACAATACCCCATCCACTAATTTAGGTTTCACGGAAAAAGGCGACACTCTTAAAATTCCAAAAGCCATCTATGTAAAAGCAGACAATTCTATATTCATTTTTTTACCAAGTGAAAAGAATTTTCGTAGAATCATGGTTAGCATTATTAATTCTGAGGAGCCTGATAGTAATGGTAATCGTGTTATGAATATCGAGCCAAAATTTACCCGTTCATTTGACATTCCAATTACTCCTGAAATAATCATAGACAAAGAGATTCAAGGTGTAATACTCACACATTACCATGACAATAAACCAATGGAAGTTTGGCCTTTTAAAATGACCATTGACTAATGACAAACGAGACTTAAACTTTGTGTGCCGTACTTACCTATAACAACAAGCAAAAGTAAGCGGGCGGACTCGGTCATCGTTCGCGCGCAAAACAGCGGCCACTTCGTGAAATTTTGTTTGCGGCTCACTAATAAAGTAAGTATCTTTAAATAACCTTTGGTCGGTTGGAAAGATGGTGCTTCGAAAGCCCGCTTACTCTTGCTTGCCAAACGTTAGGTGCAAGTGGCGGGCATTCCTTCGGACAAAAAATTACATTGAATAATGGACAGACAAACGAAATATTTGAAAAAACTAATACTTTTGGTATTGATTTTTATGAATCAACCGTCATTTGTGTTCTCTCAAAATGGTATGCGAAAAATAGAATTTGAGGTTTGTATTGACGGCAGAAATCTTTTATGCTTGCAGGACGATAAAATGTGGTGGGAGCGTGTAAGTGGTAAACCGCCCGGAACACCTGCCGCACACTGCAATAATGAAACGACTGTTGATGGAAGAAGCTGGAAAACCTGGAAAAAACCATTTAAGCTGAGATTTTCTCTTAATAATGACAGTCTGATTTTTGTCGAAAAAATAAGCTCGTATGAATGTTGCATTAAAATGAGACCCACTGAGGAGAATAATTGGAAAACCGAGATAGAATTTTATGACGAAATATCAAACGGACCAATCACCTATACATTAATTTTAGTTTTTAGAGAGCCGCCCGGCCATAAAAATAATCAGAAACAAACAAAGATTGAGAATGAAAAAAACATTCTCCAAGACTGCGTTAAAAAAGAAAAGCAGAAAAAGACTGAGATACAAAAAGTTAAACAAGAGTTTGAAAAACAAGAAGACGTAAGGATTGAAAAGAATCAGCCTTTTGTTCTTAACAATATTTATTTCGATACGAACAAGCCTGATCTTTTACCAAGCTCCTTCGCAGAGCTAGACAGAGTGCTTAAAGAACTTGTGAAAAACGATTTTAAATTTGTTATTTCCGGTCATACTGATAATAGCGGCGACCCTGCAAAAAACCTTAAACTCTCTGAGGATAGAGCAAAATCGGTTTACAATTATTTTCTTGAAAAAGGCATTGAAGCTAAACGGGTGACTTATATAGGACACGGAGATAAATTTCCGATTGACTCTAACAATAGCGATGAAGGAAAAAGAAAAAACAGGCGAGTTGAACTGAAGATCAACGATTAATATTCATTTCGTGTTAAGCTCTTCGCCCAAGACTATCAAAATTAACCAGACAAATTAACTTCGCTCACGGCAGACACGTAAGCGTTACGTACCTGTGTGCCGCCACCAGACACCTAACAGCACCTACTTGCAATTTTTTGCGGGTTAGCGCTCAAATGCGTAACT
>CAYYUS010000716.1:0-1927 GCA_964474925.1 uncultured Akkermansia sp.
TTCTATTGTAAACAACCCTGTTATAGATGATATACAGGCTTTTCAGTTTGATAACAGCACAAACACACTTTACGCTTTGCAACAAGACGATGTAAACAACGTGAAGAATTTTATTTCTATTAATCCAGCTACAGGCAGTTATACACAAATCGGAAATTCAATTCCCGGTTCCTCTATGTTCTCGGGTGGGCAAAGTGCCTTTAATGAAGTAAATCATACCTATGTATTTTTAAGCCCCCCTGATATTCTTTACTCGCTAAATGCAACTAATGGAAGTATTCTGTCAAACCCTGCTTGGGTATTAGCACAGGAAGAATATATTATCAATTTCACATTTGATAATTCTACAGGTATCTTGTATGGTATATTAAATGACAATATTCTTCATAAATATTTTTTGGTTTCTATTAATCCTTCAACTGGAACAAATACACGGATTGGTTCAGGAACAACTTTTGGAACAGGAAATGGAAGTTTAGCTATTGACGAAGTGAACCAACAATTAATCTATATGTATGTTGATGGCGGATTTAAAGTTTTAACATTTGATATTGCTACCGGAGCAGTTATTTACAATACCATGTTATCACCTCTGAATTTTCCGGCTGATAATGCTTATGGTTTAGAATACGATAATGTTCGTAGTAAATTATATTCAATTCATTGGGACGATGATATTGAGGTGGATGACACCTGCACAGTTGCTCCGAACGCAAAGTTCAATTATGCTCCTCATAATTTTACTGTAAATTTCAATGATCAGAGTGGAGGCATAACGCCAAACAACTGGCACTGGAACTTTGGCGATGGTTTAACAAGCGAACAACAAAATCCAATACACACGTATGATACTGCGGGAACTTATATTGTAACTTTTACAGCTTGTAATTATTCTTGCTGTAACACTACCATTGACACTATCATTGTAAGTGAAGTTGGAATAAATGATTTTGAATACGTGAATAACACTATTAATCTATATCCTAATCCATTTTCAACTCAAACTGTTTTGCAGACCGACAAAGTTCTTAATGACGCGACCTTGATACTTTACAACGCTTTAGGACAACAAGCAAGACAAATAAATAACATTAGCGGGCAGACTCTGACTCTACACCGCGACAACTTAACAAGCGGACTATATTACTTCCAACTGACTCAGGACAACCAAACTATTGCGACTGACAAATTAGTAATAACGGACTAATGACAAGCGAAGATGCACATGCGGCTAACATGGTATTGCCTAAAGCGGGGTTGTCATCGCAACTTCAACCTTCTTCCCGTTTTGTTACTTTCGTGCTGTGGGACAGGTCGCAACCTTTAATTCCCCGCCTTCGGCAATACCTCAAACGTTAGCTGTAATGCGCCCGCAAAATTTAAATTTTATAGAATATTAAAAATATGGACATCGAACAAATCCAAAAGAATTCGTCATATTTACATTACTGTAAGGAGTTTTATTTCTTGAATATTAGACCCTCAAACGAAGAAAACAGAGAGAGTAAGGAATATAAATTACTTGTTGAAATTGCAAATCTTTACTTTAAAAATAATTTACATGACAACTTTGCTGGATACTTAATGGAATATCAGTATTTAGTTCAATTGTGGACTGCTCACTTAATATTAGAATTCGGAAACCCTGATGATAATTTAATAAAAGTTTGTCTAAATGAAATTATAAAATACAGTAAAACTCCTCTTGACTTGACTCTCGCAAAAGAGGAAACAAAATGGTTAAATGATAATAAATCAAGGTATCTAAAATTCTTAAATTAAAAAAAACATGAGTTCTCTAGAAGAAAACTATAATGACGAAGAGTGGGAAATTTTTTCTTCAATATTCGAAGAAATTCCAAATGAGATTGGATTTAAAAATGAACTTTGATTTTTTCGTATATGACTGAGAATATAATCGAAGTAA
>CAYYUS010000717.1:0-1926 GCA_964474925.1 uncultured Akkermansia sp.
CATCACCTGCTGAAATAAAGCAAGCATTAATTGGAACCCAATTCATTGTGTCAGTCATGAATTGGGTAGTATCATTTTCAACCTGAAAATTTAACGTATTTGTATAGGTGAAATTTGGGTCTTGAGGAATATTTGTTGGGACAAAACTAAATTGTGTAGCCGTAAAATAGGCATGTAATTGATTGGACGCTATCCCACTTCCATCCGATAAGGAGTAGAACATTGTATAATCGTAAATGTGATCCTTTATTAATTTCTGTGGTAATTTAGTTTGTATTGCTTCAAAAACATTATCAGTTGGATCATTTGTAAATAGATTCTTTGCTTTTGTGAGAATCCCTGTATAAAATCGACCTTGTTTAGCATATTGAAAACCTAATAGATTTTTAGGAATAGATACATTATTAGCTGTTGGTGTAATAGGAGAGTAAATAGAAAAATAATCTGGGGTTATCATTATTCCGTACCAATTTATGCATTTATTGAGTTCGGAAATGCTACTTGGAATTGTTACGCTGTCTTCAAAGCTAGGATTGGGAATTAAATTGATCTGAGAAAACGTTTTTGTAATGAAAAAACAAAGCACAGCCATTAAGACCATGCTTCGTTTAAATATCTGTTCAAAGTACACGAGTTCCTGTAGTTAAATACTACTTATTTAATATCAACTTATCTGTTTTAATTAATTCACCACTCGAATTTATGATCTTAAGGAAATAAGTTCCATTACTAAGATTATTTAAGCTCAATTTAGATTTGACTTCAGTTAATTTTGCACTAAGAACCTCCTGCCCAAGAATTGAGTAAATGATAATGGTAGCATTTTGCGAATCAGTTTCTACAAACAATTCATCGGCCGCTGGATTTGGATAAACCAATGTTTGCAAGGCCTGATAAGCTTTATTTATTGAAGAATTTTCCTCTGAAGAACTACGCGAAGCAGTTGCATTGATTTCACAAGAATTAGTGTATTCTGTGCTATCAAAATAAGTTAATAATGCGCGAGCTTGGTAAACGGCAGCACCATCGGTAAAAGGACACTGCTGTGCAATTGAAACTAATTGGTTTAATTCAGAGTTACTTAAAGTTTGATTCAATTTAAAAGAGCAATGGAGCATATTGAAATCTTTTTGCGTTTGATCAACTATATTAGAGGCTGCGAAATTGCTGTTTAAACCACTAGCAGTAGTTATATTAATTGTGTTTTGACCAGAGGCAAGACTGTCAATAATAAACATGCTTCCAATATTATTATTAGAAGAGTTAGACATAAATGCGCTTGCGCCTTGAATGGCATTTGGGTTAACATTATTTGTTTTTATAAATTGGTATATACCCCTGCGGCCAATTAATAAAGCATTGGCTGTGTTACTACCAAAGTTTAAACTGTTGCCGAAAAATGGAGGAATACCCGTGCTTATGCTTTGAATAACCTGACCACAAGCCCAACCATTTGGCAAATTACTAATGGTTTTTGTGTATGAAGGTGATGAAATATTGCTCTGACTATTTACTAAAGGATTAAATGGATTAAAGGCATTATTTGGACTATTGAAATAAATAATTGAACCGTTTGAAAAATTACTTGAGTAAGAATCTGACCCACTATTACTATAATCAAAGTTTCCAAATTCGTTTCCGCTTCTACCAAATGTTGTTGGGTTTATTGAATATCCAATTGTCCCTGTAAATCCGTTATTGTCAATCCATATACCGTATTTAACAGGGATCGCAACATCGTTAAGCACGTTCTTGTATATATTACTTACGCAAGATCCGCGATACTTTAAACATGCGCCCGTATTGTAAATAGTATTACAAGCATAAGTATTGTTTGTTGTGAGATTACTGCTTATGCCAACAATGTTTGTGTTTAAATTTTCACCTACGGCTGAACAAGTAATAACGTTATCATTAATCCAAGTA
>CAYYUS010000718.1:0-1923 GCA_964474925.1 uncultured Akkermansia sp.
TTTCTCATTGTTGTTGTAATTAATAAAATAACGTATTTTCCAATAATCCCAGTTCTTGACAGCTGAAAATCTGAAAAATGAAGAATGACTACACCCAGAAACCCAAATTTTTAAGAATTGTAAGGCATCTAAGGCAGATTTAGCTGGATCCCAAAATGAATCAATTTCAATAACTTTTGTAGCAGAATTTTCAGGTAAGATTTCTTGAATATACATTTTTTTGATCCTTCTAATAAACACATACATCATTATGATGATACAAAAGAACATAAGATAGCCAAATTCCGTAAGAACCGACAGTGTTGAATAAAATGGCCGCGACATGGTTGAGTTTCCGTATTTAGCTGGGTTTGTTGCCATACTTTCCCAATCTTTGAAAATATAAGTGTGCAAGGCCGGCGCATTTATTGGTTTAATGAGGGGCAACTCTTTTGGGTTCTTAAATTCTCCAAAATAATGTCCTGTACCTATAAGTCCGGCTCTGCTAGAATATTGTCCGGGACCTAGTCCTGTAATATACACCCAAGGATATTCATCGGGCAAATTGAAAAGAGTTTTTTTTGTTGCAACTGTTTTTGGCGATTCGTCAGTTTGGATATTATTAAAGTAATGCCCTATTAATGCCACGTTACGCGGTTGAAACGAAATTGTTACTACGATCGCTATCACCAAAAATATAGCAATGATCAATTTATTAGTATTGAACTTGATGAACGAACGACTCATGTAAAGTGTTATTACACCTATTGCTATAATAAACACAATGAACAAATGCATTACTGACGCAAATATCACCGCTAATAATCCAAGGCAACTCACTACTATTCCCTTTTTTTGAGAGATCACAAAAGGCGCATAGAACAATAATAACACCAACATATTAGCGCAATATATCTGGTTATTAAAACTTCCGCCGGGATCTTTAAATGAAAGTGGATTTAAAGTTCCTTGCACCACATCGCCGGTAGCTGCATCAAAATTACCACCATTAATAAGTACATAGGCAAGAACTTGAAAAATTCCCAGAGATGCCTCTATCAAAATAAACCAAGCAATCACCTTCGCGTATTTTTTGTGATCTAGGTTCTGTAATCCACCGTTGGGCGGAAGCACTAAAAAGAAAAAGAAAGAACCATAGGTTAGTAATGACAGCAGCGCATTTTGGATCACAAACTCTTCTTTGTAAAAATGATACAGCAATTTATATACACCTATAATTGCAATATAAACAAAGAGCCCAAATACAAAACGCAATAAACTTTTTCCGGAACGCGAACGAATGATGAACCAAATAATTCCTATAAATGGTGCTGTATACGCCAAAAGTTTTGATGGAAGCCAAACAATTAGCATGCTTATGATGAATACTTCAAAATAAGCCTGGGAGTAATTGTTTACTGCTTTTTTACCTTCCTCCATTACGAATATGAAACAAATAACTCTTCCATTTGCTCATGAAAAACATTGAGTTTAAATTTATTTAAGAACAAATTGCGGCCTTTTTGTCCAACACTCGTGCGCAGACCTTCATTGACAATAAGTTTCTCCAATCTGTCGGCGAGTGCATGGGCATCTTTTGGTTCTACCAAAAAGCCATTCTCTCCTTCATTAATAATAGATGGAATGCCTCTCCATCGTGTTGCTACAATTGGCAGCGAGAATTGCATGGCTTCTAATAATACAACGCCAAAGGTTTCTGATTCAAAAAAAGTTGGAAAGCAAAAAATATCGGCATTGTTATAGGCTTCAAATTTTTGTTGGCCCGAAAGAACTCCTAAAAACTCTACTTTATCTCCAATATTCCATTGTGCAATTTGCTCATGTACTTTCTTCTCAAATTCCTTCGATTCAAATTTAACCATTACTTGTAAAAGAAAATCTATTCATTTTTACTTAAATAAATTACAGCTTTCTAGCAGGAAC
>CAYYUS010000719.1:0-1917 GCA_964474925.1 uncultured Akkermansia sp.
GAGTGCCGCAACAGCAAGAACAACAACAACGCCTATTTTGAATTCTTTACTTAACTTCACAAAAATCAATAAATTTGAATGCCTAAATATAGCTAATATTTATGAGATAAATTTAAGGGAACCCAACAATTTTATGCAGAAATTAAAGAACGAAGAGTTGAAAAGATTAAGCGAAGAAGGCTTTAAAAGTGCCCGTAAAACGCCTATTGTGCTTGTTCTGGATAATATTAGAAGTTTACATAATGTTGGTTCTGCTTTTAGAACTGCCGATGCCTTTTTGATCGAGAAGATCTATTTATGCGGAGTAACGGGAAGTCCGCCAAATAAAGAAATTGAAAAAACAGCTTTGGGCGCTACTAAAACAGTAGAATGGAGTCATGCAAAAAGCACGATTGATGTTATTAAGGAATTGAAGAAAAATGGTTACAACATAATTGCCGTTGAACAAGCAGATAAAAGCACAAAGCTTAATAAGTTTAAGGCAATGAATGATGAGAAAATTGCTTTGGTGTTTGGAAATGAAGTTTACGGCGTTGAACAAGAAGTGGTAGATGAAAGCGATGTTGTTTTGGAGATCCCGCAATTGGGTTCAAAGCATTCATTTAATGTTTCGGTAAGTATTGGAATTGTACTATGGCAACTTGTAAATGAAAGGATAGCGAATGAGAATTAGATCAGTAGTGTTTTTACTACTTTTAGCCTTAACAGCATTTTCGCAAAGCACAAAATGGGAAAATGATCTTGTTCTGAATTATAAAATGACCGATAAGAATGGGAAGTTGAAAAATTACATTGAGATTAAAAAAGACACCTTGCATTATCAATGGATCGATAAAGAAAAAATATCGAGCAAAATGATCGTAAGCGATACGGCTTTAGAGAACAAACTTATCGCCATAATGGATAAGCATAAATTTTTAAAGTTCAAGAGTGCAAAAATGGCCAAACCGGGACCAAATATTGTTTTTGTTCAAACGAAAGCAGGTAAACAAAAAACAATAGTAATGCCACAGAATATAAAAGCAGGCTCAAAGGAGGAAGCGTTTATCAAAGAGTTTTTAGAAACGGCTCTCGTTAAAGTATTTGCACACGAACTTAAAAATTTACCGAAGTAATGAAAAAAAGTATGCGTTCAATTTGTTTGTTTTTTATAGCCATCTGCTTTTGGCAATGCGGTTCTAACCAGATCGTTTACAGTTTGGCAGAAGCTGAGTTTGTTTTTGCAAAAGATTCTATAGAATATGGTTCGAAATATATTCAGCAAGAATCGTCCGCTTCTTTTTCAACGTACGAATTCAAAGAAGCAAAGGGACCATTACAAATTCATGTGACAATGAATGGTTTAATGCCTTGGATCAATAGTGTTGAGAGCATCGATCTTGATCTGTTTCAAAAAAATGAAAAAGGTGAGCTTGTGAAGATTGAGGCGGTGGAATTAAAGGAGTTTAAAGCAGAGTATAGTAATGGACAAACGATAGTAACAACGGCTATAAAGAACGAGCATATGGGCGATCAAGTTAATTGGAAGGAAGCAGATTGGGGCGAGTATACAAAGAACAGCAATGTAAATTTTGTTGGCACATTTGTTTACGATCTGGAGGAATACCCCGATCAATTACGGATGAAATTCAAAATTAAATGGAAAGAAAAAGAAAAGGAATTTGAAACTACAATGACAAGATCTGATTATGTAGGACCATGTGTTCATTCAGAAGGTGGACTGTTCAGAAGCCGCTGACAAGAACATGGTTGCCTTCTCTGGTAAGGGAAAAGTTCGGGCACCAACCATTACCCGAGTGTAACCCATTCGGTTCTCCCGCCCGACGCATCCTTAGCGGGGTGTGTCGGGTTTTTTCATTGGAGTGTGACTGATGGCTGATAAGAACTTCGAGTATTCACTCGGGATGAATGTAAACC
>CAYYUS010000720.1:0-1915 GCA_964474925.1 uncultured Akkermansia sp.
TCCACCGTATTTACATTAGAACAATACTTTGAAACTCTTGAAGAACGATTAGATAAGCACTTTAATAATTTTGGAAGATACAATTTAAGTGTTGCGGCTAGTAGTTGGGATAATTGGCTCGACGGCTATGTTCCCGGTGTTCCCTATCGCAAAACAAGTATTTACGATGAAGGAAATTTAATTGCTTTTATGTTGGATGTAATGATCATGGAAGCCACACAAAATAAAAGATCCTTGCGTGATGTGTGCAGAAAATTGTACAATGATTTTGGGAAAAAGAACAAAGGTTACTCAAAAGAAAATATTGTTGAGTTATGCGAAGAGGCCGCGGGTAAAGATCTTAAAGACTTCTTTAATAAGTTTGTGTTTAGCGCCAATGATTATGATGAAGGCTTAGTACCGTGTTTTAATTATTTGGGGATCGATTTTCAAAAAACGCAAAATCAAAATTTGAATGAGAGAGACTTTGGATTTAAGATCATAGAGCAAGGAACATTAACAAAAGTGAGTTTGGTGGCACCATATTCTCCTTCATGGAAGGCCGGTATTTTTAATAATGATGATGTAATTGCAGTTAACGGAACGGTGGTAAGAAGCAATCTGAATCAGCTTTTAAATTATTATTCTAATGAAAAAAGTATTGATATGTCTATTATTTCACTTGAGAAACTAAAGACAGTTACCTTACAAAAGGATGAAAAAGCACGTACTTGGTTCTTTAAAAGTAAGTTAAGTGTATTGGCCCAATCATCTGATAAACAAAAGGATAGTTTTAATATATGGAAGTCCTTTTAGTTTATAGATAACTTGTTGAAAACTTGAACTTTATGAAACTAAATAAATGTTAAAAAAGCCTTTCTTTGTATTTATATAAACTATAAAAAAATTAAAAATGGAAGAAAACAACGCAACAACAACATCAACAAAAGGTAAAGGCCTAGGTACGGCAGGGATGGTAATTGGTATCGTAGCTTTAGTATGGGCTATTATTCCTCTAGTAGGTGCTGCCGCATGGTGGTTAGCTTTAGTAGGATTGATCCTAAGCTTAGTAGCATTTTTTATGGCTAAAGGTGGTGGAAATACTAAACGTGGTGGAATGCTTGCTGGTATTATTATGAATGCAGTAGCTCTTGCTCTTGCAGCTTTCTGGATCTACAAGATCACTTCTACAGTGATGGGTGCAGCAGGTGATTTGGAAGAAGCTTTCAAAAACATTGATACAGCTGCAATTCGTCAATCACTTGAAACAGCAATTGAAGGTGCAACAGATTCAACTGCTCACTAATATTTAATATCTATTACATGAAAGGCTGTCAGAACTGACAGCCTTTTTTTATGTTTGTATAAATCAAAACTTAATATCATGGAAAATCAATTCGACACTACATTAGTAAATGAAATAGAAGGTGGATCAAAACGTCCGCAGTTTTTAACGGTGCTTTGTGTAATCTCTTTTATTTGGTGTGGCATTGCATTTTTATTGGGTATATATGGCATTTTTGCAAATACTCCCGAAAAAATGCAAGAGAATATTGAGAATATGAGAAAGTTTAGTCCTGCCGGCGCTCAGGAAATGGAAGAGCAAATGATAGAGCAGCAGAACAGCACTATGGGAAAGATCCAACCATATCTTAATATTGTTTTTGTATTGGTTAGTTTTTTAGGTGTAATGCAAATGTTCAACCGTAAACGGATTGGCTTTTATATTTATACTGCAGCCGAATTGATCCCTTATGTTTTTATTATTATTGGAGGAAAGCAAGCAATGGCTGCGGTAGGATCGCTGGGCGGTGGAACTGTGCAAGCGGCAGCCATGGTAATGATGGTATTAATGGTACTCTTTGATCTTGCTTTTGTTGTGATGTATGGTGTTAATTTAAAACACATGAATAAGTAAGCTTACTTTTCTTTGTAC
>CAYYUS010000721.1:0-1909 GCA_964474925.1 uncultured Akkermansia sp.
TGCATTTGAGTTGAAGAGCTAGCGGTTAGTGCGCTGCAAATTCCCAGTTGAAATTCGGGATATCGAGTGGCAAGCTCATAAGCTAAATAAGTTACCTTTGCTTCTGTCCATACTCCTATAATGCCAACTTTTATTGGTTGCCCTTTATATTTGTCAAATTCCGATTGTAGTGTAGATCCCCAAAAATCGTTTAAGCCAATAGAATTAATGACGGTGTCTTTTTTAGGATCTCGAACATTTTCAAATACAAACTGAGCTCCAAATGTATCTTGTATGCAATGTAGTCCAAACTGTTCTAAATGTTTTTTTTGAAAAGGATCACTAGCATCGTGCCAATCTCTGATGTTAATTATTTTAAGATTTCCCTCTTTTAGGTTGTAAGCCCATTGCATTAATTTTATTAATAATCCCTCAGAAGGCACTTCTCCCATAAGTCGTTTTGATTCCTCAAAACCTATGTGTAGTAAATTCGGAATGGGTTCGTGAATTTCGATAGGTTTAATGAAGTCATTTTGTAAACATTGGGTTATTAAAAATGATGGATTCATGGTTATAGGATTTTTATTATGTTTTCTTTTGATGGACCTTTGCTAATATAAACATTTTTAAAAGTACAGTCTAACGCTCCGGCAAGGTCATTAATGTTAATACTTAAAGTTATGCCTCCTTTGGTTACTTTAATAGATTCTCCGCTTTGATCAACGCAAGTAATTATCAGGTTTTTTTCTAGGTTCTTTGAGAAATTTGAATCACATTTTAATGAGTAATTTAAAAGATCTATATCAAGCAGCGACCTTCTGAATTTTCCTTGGTGAGGATTTGTAATATTAGTTTCTTTTTCAACATTTTTTAATTCAAGTCGTTTGCCCTCGTTGGTCATAAACCCATTTCCGTGCCGTGTTTGATAGGATCGTGTTACATAGTAAATCTCTTTTGATGGAAAGATGTTTAACGCATTTTTACTGCTGGTGTTTGATCGGGTAACATTAGGGAAAAATCCGAAATCCTGATCTAATAAGATCCCCTGAGCACCTTCGAATATAACGTCTTTATTTTTTAAGATACCATAGTCATTTATCAGCTCTATTTTGGTTTTTATTTTTGAAACGATCGCGATGAAATCTTCTACATCAATGTTCGGTAAGTTGTAGTATTCAGAAATATTCTTTAGTTTTTCTCGTAGAATTGGTTCGTAAAAAAGATCTTGCGCGTAAAGTTTATAATATAATTCATGACGTTTTAAAGTGGCTCCAAAACCAACACCACAGGTTCCATCTTTAATAGTTGTTTTATCTTGTTGATTAAACACAACATCATAAGGTGTAGTTACCGGGCATAAAGCGTGAATATATATTTTGGGAGAATGTAAGACCTGAAGTTCATTATAGAATGCTGTAGGATAAAAAGTGCAATAATGACTCCATACACTTGGAACCCCATCCAAAGAGCCTGACCCAAAGTTTGAGAACACGTGTGGTTTACCATCTTTTACAACAGTGTGACCTGCTTGATGCCCACCGTTAAACCGAACTACAATTGGACGAGGATAAAGTGAACAAAGGAAAGAGGTTGTTAATCCCTTTCCTTCATCACCAAATCCCATTCCAAGCACTATCATAGTTCTATTATTCTATCTGATTTTTTAATTAAACGAGTGTCGATATGAGCAAGAGCACTTTTAACATCAGAAGATGTTTTACTGTCAAATGATGAAGCAACTTTTTCAAGATCTGCACCGTGAAAAATAGCTACTGTACTCGCAATAAGTTCAGCAATTAATTTATAGTCATTTACTCCAATTGCATTTTGTCCAAGTAAATTTCTCCACTCTTTAAGGATCGATCCATCAGAGATCTGATTAATACTGAGGTGAAACACATGATAAGAATTTTGAGCCGCTTCTATAGAG
>CAYYUS010000722.1:0-1906 GCA_964474925.1 uncultured Akkermansia sp.
ATGTTTATGCTGGTAGTAGAATTGGTGTTTTAGATAACACATCGAGCAATGAAAACTATATATATGAGATTAGTGATAATTTAGGAAATACTCGGGCCACATTTAAAAAACAATCGTTAACCACCATTACTCAGAATTTTGATAGCAATGGAAATGACAATTGGTTTATGGCTAAATCCGATGGAGGAGCTTTTGCTTCTCTCGCACCACCTTATAGCAATGGTACCAGTGTAAAAACTCAACAGCCTAGTTTAGCGTTTGGAAGTGGCAGCCGTTTTATTCCTGTTAAGAATGGAGACAATGTAACCATTAATTGGAAAAATTTCTTTGCGGCAAGCAGTGCTCCCTCCGGTGGAATGGTTATTCAATTAACGGACGCCGTAGGGAATATTTTACCTGGAACATGGCAAATGATCGCTAATGCCGGTGCTCAAAATACTTGGAACTCTCAAAATACAACTTATGCCGTAACAGCAAATTACCCGGAAATGTACCTAAGTTTCTTCCCTTGGAATCTTGATAATGGAGGAGCTATAGTATATTACGACGATTATAGCCTAACATTTAACACAGGTTCAGTGGATCAGCCTGATCAATTAAATATGGCAACATATTATCCGCATGGAGGTGTAATGCCTGGTATGAATTACAATAGCTCATACCCTTATAAGTACGGCTACCAAGGACAATATTCTGAGAAAGATAATGAAAGCAATGAGAATTTCTTTGAATTGAGGAATTATGATCCGTTATTAGGACGGTTTAATTGCACAGACCCATATGGGCAGTATTTTTCTTCATATATGGCAATGGGTAATTCGCACCCAAACAGCGTTGATCCAGACGGGGGGTTTAGTGTTGGAGGAGCATTCGTAGGCGCATCAATAGGTTTAGGTGTCGGTTTAGTTGCAAGCGAAATAAATTACAGAAGTGGTGGACAGAGGTACAGTGGCGCTGCATTATTCGGTTTTGCTGCCGCGGGAGCTTTGGCAGGAGGTTTTCATAACGCTTTACCAGAAATATCAAAAATCGGAGCAGGAAAAGCAGCACATGCGACAATTGGAATCGCGACTGGCTTTGCAATTGATTTTACACGAACGTTCAAGGCTTTTGGAGCAATAAAAAAATGGAGGCCCTGGGTTATTAAAGTTCAGTTTGGTGAATTTAAATCAAAAAAACAATGGATAACTGTTGATGAACGTAATGGTAAAACTGATCCTAATGGATTTTTGTTTGAAAGATCTCTAGGTAAAAATGAGCGAGCAACAGGTAGGCATA
The DNA here is from genome assembly GCA_964474925.1 of uncultured Akkermansia sp. GTDB lineage: Bacteria > Bacteroidota > Bacteroidia > B-17B0 > Aurantibacillaceae > Aurantibacillus. Next base: position 1,279 of record CAYYUS010000722.1, read on the forward strand.
GAAAAGGAGTTGGAAATTCAAGTATAACCGGTTTAGATCGACCTTCAGGCATGTTTAGCTGGATTCCACCCAATCCATATTTAAGAGGTGGCACAGGAGCCATCTTAAAATTTGAAGTTCCAGCAGGCGCGACGTTCAAATTTAAATTACAACGTTACGTGAGTATTCAACGCTGGCACCGTTGGAAAATATCAGTTTCATTTAGGTAATTAAATATAATGAACTTTCCCAACTAAAATCTATACTAAAATTATAATTCTTCTGTATGTTTAAACATACAGAAGAAAGTATTAACTTCGACCTGTCCTTAATATTCTTTATTAATAAAGTTCATGTTCAAAATTAAAATGGAGCGGTCGAGTCCGTTTTTAAAATAAATTTAAGAGTGTCTTGTTTTATACATGGTAATTAGAATCTTAATACCTCTTTGTTTTTTTTGTTTAAAAATTTATTCTCAGAAATTTGAAAATTCAAATCTCGATTCTAATAGCGTTCATCATAAACTAAAAAATTTTGATTCTAAAAAGCTGTTTTTAATAGGTGAATGGCATTACCAAAATATAAATAATGATATTAAAATTAGTTATATTAAGTCTTTGAATAAATTAGGTATATTTCCTAAATACAT
>CAYYUS010000723.1:0-1904 GCA_964474925.1 uncultured Akkermansia sp.
GCCGGACTTTGAAAGCAGGTATTGAACTATAAATGAAGTTTTTGCGGGGTTGGGATATATCAATAATGAATGGTCAGTAAAACTTTTTTCCTCTAAACCGGTGATATTATTACCCAGATTTATATTGTCAACATAAAGATTGTTGCCGCCATCAGTTACGTTGACTATTTTAATTTGCACATTATTGGACGTTGTATAAGCATTTAAATTAATGTTCGCCGTTTTCCATACCGTAGATGCAGTAGGCAAATAAGGTGTTATTTGAGTTGTACCTGTGGTCATAGAATTTCCTGTAGTGTAAAAGACCTGGCTCCATGTCACGCCACAGTTATTCGATACAAGTACGATCAGCTCATCAGAATAATTAGCATCAGACTTAGCATAAGCCCATTTAAAATAAAGATACGGCGTGCCGGTAAAGGTTGTAAAATCAAATCGTGGTAATATCATCGCATCTGATGAGCCATAATTTGTATTGATAAGGTTATTTATTTTAGCGCTTGCATTTCCCAGGAAAGCAACTGCTATCGTATCACGCTCCCAGGTAACTCCTGCATCAGGATTATCTATTGTTATACCGGAAGGCGGAAAAGCATATCCTTCAAAGCCTTCAGAGTACGGCAGTGCCTGGCCAATAGGAGGTGTTGAAACCGATATATAATTATTTATAATAAGACTATCGGTTCCATATGCATTTGTCGCTATCAACTTCACCTGGAAAACTCCGAGTGACGAATAAGTTACTGTAGGATTGGCCACGGAAGAAGTTGCAGGAGTGCCGCCTTGGAAAAACCATTGGTAGTTGGTTGGATTGTTCTGCGACTTATTGTAAAATACGATCGTATTGCCCGCACAAATTGTTGGGGTAAGCGTAACAAAATCAGCAATTACCTTACAATTAGCGCTAATATACCCGCTGTCGCAACCCGTAGAATCTATATTCCACGCCAGCCAAATGGTATCTCTGATAGAAATGAGAGTTGACTGCATTCTTGTCTTTTGTCCACTGGTAAATATATTCTTGCAGTTGTCGTTGGTATAATCAAGATAATTTTTTACTTGGTCTATTAAATTATCTATCGTACATGAATTAACACTCAAAGGACATCCAAAATTCGGATTCGCTACAGGTGGAGTATCGCATACCAAATCACCACCCGAACATGTATCGGTTCCACATCCATTATTAAATGTATGATATAAGCCGAACCAATGTCCTATTTCATGTGTTGTTGTACGTCCTAAGGAAGCGGATGCAGTTCCGATCTTTCCAAAATAATTGTGCTTTACAACAATACCATCTTCATCTGGAGGCCCTCCCGGAAAAGAAGAATAACCTAAAATGCCATTACCATTATTTATGTTTTTAACCACGTACATATTTAAGTAGCGCGTATTATCCCAATAACTTAATTGTTTTAACTGTGCCCGCTGGTACGTTTGATGGTTAGATAAAGGGCTATTGATCCGGATGATCCCGTTTGTGCACTTGCCAAGGGGATCTTTTTTGGCGAGGCAAAACTCAATCTCCGTATCTACTCCTGCGCCGAATCCATTGGTGGCCGGTTTTTTCCTGAAATCCTCGTTTAACACATCTATCTGACTTTGGATCTGAGCATCAGAAATATTACCAACGCCTCCATCATGAATAACATGAACTACAACAGGTATTATTTTAATATTATTTGCTGAGGAGCTCTTATAAACTGAAGGATTATTCGTTGCATTAGTTATTCGGCCTTCTGCTGCGAGTACTGTTTGCTTATGATTTCTTATATACGTATCAAAATAACAAGGATCAGCTACTGTTTGGGAACAACAGTAAGATGAAAGTGCGACAAAGATAAGGCTGATATTTTTTACCATTAATTTTATTTTTACTGTGACTACTACTCTGATTTACA
>CAYYUS010000724.1:0-1902 GCA_964474925.1 uncultured Akkermansia sp.
TTTTAGTAAACAATAAAATTAAATACAATGGCAAAAGTAACACCATTTCATTCGGTAAACTCTAATGTTTATCATGACAATTCTAAATGTACAGAAGGAAATAATATCGAAAGGAAATACAAAAAAAGTGGGCAAGGGGGAAGATCCAAATGCGCTCACTGTGTTAGGCTATCAAAATAACAGGTTACGTTTTTATTCACTTAGATAAAACAATAAAGCATGAAAAAAATTATTTTTTGCAATCTAATATTACTTTTATCTAGTTGTAATGAAAACACAAACACAGTAAACAATACCGAACCGTCTTTAACTCCAAGTTCAGAAAGCCAAAGCAGCAATCAAAATACAAAAACTAAAGGAGAACCCGTAAAAAAGTCGGATGCGGAGCTTGCCATAGAAACTGCCAATTCTTTAATTAAAGTAACAAAGGATGTTGTTAGACAGAAACAAATAAGAGATAGTATTTACTTTGCCAACAGAAAATCCTATTATGCCTATCAAATCGGATTAAGCATGCACAAAAAGGATGCTGTGGAACTATATAAAAAACTCACTGAAGCCTGAATCAGTTCTTTAAGGATCTTTAAGCTTTCAAGGAAAGAAAACTACTTAGTTAAATTCGAGGGCCAACCAGAAGAAACGCTACTGTTAGGTCTTGGTGATTTTAAAAAACAACTTGGAGATCTGGGTAACGGAGTTTTAGACGTGATAAATCTAACAGATGAAAAATTCTGCTCAAAAAAAGAAGTTTTGAAAGAAATGGAGGAAACTGAAAATGATTTTCAGATAAAGTACATTATTTGTGAGTAGCAAAGTTGAATTCCTTAAAAAATATTATCGAAACCCTACGTTCATAAACTATGCAAGCATTAAAATTAGGCAGCAAAGGTGCTGAAGTAAAAAAATGGCAATTTTTCCTTGCCGGACAAGGATACACCAAAGTAATAGCAGATGGTGATTTTGGACCGGCAACAGAAATAGCAACAAAAGATTGGCAAAAGAAAAACGGATTAACGCCCGATGGTGCCGTTGGAAATTATACCTACACCGTTGCGATGAAAAAAGGATTTATTTTGGTAACAAATCCTGATGATGAAAATAAAAAAGGGATAAATTGGCCGGCGAAGCCAAATTTTTCTCCTTTAAACACAGTGCAGATGCAATCTACGTTTGGTAAGTTTGATTACACAGTTAATCCAAATACTACTATTAAGATCCTTGGTGATTGGGAAAAGAAGAATATTGTGAGTGTTGAAATTCCACAGGTAAAAAATATTGGTCCATACAAACCAAAATCAGTTAGATGCCACGTAAAGGCCGCAAAGCAATTCGTAGACCTTTTTAATGCTTGGGAAAAAGCAGGATTAGCTGATCGCATTTTAAGTTACGATGGGAGTTACATGCCTCGACTAATGCGTGGCTCAACTAATTTAAGCCGTCATGCCTGGGGAACTGCGTTTGATATTAATGTACCATGGAATGGGTTGAATGTAATTCCACCTCGTATTGGTGAAAAAGGCTCAGTTAGGGAATTAGTACAAATTGCAAATAAGCATGGGTTTTATTGGGGCGGGCATTTTGGTAGGTTAGACGGAATGCATTTTGAGGTGGCCATTTTGAAATAGATTTTTACATTTATTACCCAATAACATCTCTCTAATTAATAAACAAGCGTAATCAATTATTTTTTAAAAACACTTCATCTTTAGATCATGAAACTACACCTGCTGGCTGTTTGCTTTTTTTCAATTATTTGTTTTGTAGGAAGATCACAGGATCATAAAACCTCCACTAAACAAACTCATGGCATGTTCGATCCCATACTTGTTAATCGGATCATCCAAATTGATAGCTTGATCTTTTTATATGATATTGACCACAGAACGTTTGATACTTGTTATG
>CAYYUS010000725.1:0-1895 GCA_964474925.1 uncultured Akkermansia sp.
TACAATTATCATCATTGGAACATCCTGCACCGTAATAATAGATCTTACTTATTTTTTCAATGTGCTCTGCTATGCTTGGCAATAATTGAGCATAAATGGCATTTGAAATTTGATCTTTGTTTTGAAAGTATGGGTTAAACCCAATTGTAAAAACTTCTTTAACGATCTCGTTTCCTTTTAACAAGATCCAATCCGTTTTGGTTGATCCGCTATCAGCAATTAAAATATACATACAGTAACTAGATGGATTTAGGTAAATATAAAACAAAAAAACCGTCTATGCAGACGGTTTTTAAATTTTATCTAGAGTTGATTTATGCTTGTTCGTCGGTGCTAGCAGGTGTTTCGTTGTTAGCCGGAGCTTCAACTTCGCTTGCTGTTTCTTCAGCTACCGGTTTTGCTGCAATTTTTGCTGCATTTTTTGCTGCGATCGCTTCCTTACGAGCTGTTTCTGCAGTAAATTTATCAGCAACTTTCTTCTTACCTGCGGTAACTAAACTATCCTTTTTAGCATTTACTTTACCTTCTTTATCCGCTAGCCACTTGGTGAATTTTTGTTCAACTTGCGCTTCAGTTAAAGCTCCTTTTGCAACGCCACCTAAAAGGTGTTTTTTGTAGATAACCCCTTTATAAGAAAGGATCGCTCTGCATGTATCTGTAGGCTGTGCGCCTTTCATCATCCAGTTTAATGCTCCATTAAAATCAAGGTTAATTGTTGCAGGATTGGTAGTAGGGTTATAAACGCCTAACTTTTCAATGTACTTTCCATCACGTGGTGCACGACCATCTGCAACTACAATATGGAAGAACGCTGCGTCCTTTTTTCCATGTCTCTGTAGTCTAATCTTTACTGCCATTTTGAGTTTTATTTAAATTTTTAGGGTGCAAATGTCGTTAAAATCCTATAAACCGCCAAATAAATGTCCTTAATAGTATTGCTATCAAAGGAAAATTAGCTACTTTTGTCTAAAATTTTAACAATTATGCAGGTTAAAGAAAGAGGTGTCATATTAGTTCCTATCGATTTTTCGGAACAATCGTTATTAGCTGTAAAACAGTCTTATAATCTCGCCAAGTATACCCACTCTAAGATCATTTTATTACACGTTTACGGTAAAACGGGTGATGAAAGTTATGATGCGCTAACCAAATTAACTAAACAAACTGAGCAGGAAAGCGGTGTTCCAACCGAGTTCATGAATGTAAAGGGAGATATTTATGAGGAGACCGACCGTGTTGCAGAAGAAGTAAATGCTACCATGATCATAGCCGGTTTGGAAAGCCATATGCACTTCCGTAATATTATTGGAAGCAGCGCCAGCAAATTGATCCGTAAAGCACCTTGTCCTATTATTACCATTCGTGGAAAAGAGAACCGCGATGGTTGCGAAAATATTTTATTACCATTAGATCTTTCAAACGAATCGCGCGAAAAGGTGGATGTTGCCGTGCAATTTGCACATTACTTTGGAGCAAGTATTCGTATACTTTCGGTATTTAGCCCAAGCGATGCGGCTTACGAAAATAAATTGATCGCTTATTCTCACCAAGTAAAACAATTTGTAAAAACAAAAGGAATTGCTTGTACAAACAAATCTATTGCCAGCGATAATATTGCTGAAACCGTTGTTGAATACGCTAATAAAATTGAAGCTGACTTGATCATGATCATGAATAAGAAAAGTTTGGCTGTTGGTGAATTCTTTGGCGGAACAGATTCGCAAAAAATAGTTGATATCAGTAATATCCCTGTATTAACTATTCAACCAACCAAAAAAGTGAGTTTAACTCATTTTGGTACCGGGTTTTAATCTTATAATTTTCTATATAAAATATTCGGCCCCTCTGGGGCCGTTTTTATTATAGGAAGTTTTTTTATTTAAAATTATTTTTCC
>CAYYUS010000726.1:0-1881 GCA_964474925.1 uncultured Akkermansia sp.
ATTGGCGAGAAACGTGCAATGGCACCGCTGCGTAAATAATCGCCGTAAGAAAATCCTCCCGGCAAAATAATGTGCGTACATCCTTCCAGATCCGTGTTCTTGTGCCACAACTTTACAGTTTCCTTCTTAAAGATATCTCTAAGAACATATACCATGTCCTCATCACAATTAGACCCCGGAAAAACAACTACGCCAAACTTCATTTTCTATAGAATTTAAGAGCTTAAAATTACGGTTTATTTAGGAGGCCTCAAAACCAAGCTTATCAACCATAAATTAACTTTTCTTATGGCAAAAAACAGCTTTTTATTGCATTTTATAATGACTATATTTACCTTCTTTTATGAACGAGATCATTGACAAAGTTAGCCGTGAGGCCTTATTGGATGAGCTCAACAAAGAGCGATACGTTCGTAAGACCAACAACGGTAATAACGAGATATATATCATTACCCATTTTAATTCGCCCAATGTGATGCGCGAAATTGGGCGTTTGCGTGAAGTAACTTTTAGGCACGCGGGTGGCGGAACAGGCAAGGATATTGACCTTGACGAATTTGACCTTAGCGATCATCCCTACCAGCAATTATTAGTTTGGAACCCTACCGATAAAGAAATAGTAGGGGCTTATCGCTTTATATTATGTAAAGATGCTGAGTTCCGTGATGGAAAAGTGCATTTGGCAACTACCGAATTGTTTGATTTTTCTCCCAAATTCTATAAAGATTATTTGCCTTATACCATAGAGTTGGGGCGTTCGTTCATCCAACCCATGTATCAACCAAGCGAGCAATTTAGAAAGGGATTGTTTAGTTTAGATAATTTATGGGACGGGTTAGGGGCTATTGTAATTGATAATCCATCGCAAAGACATTTTTTTGGCAAGGTTACCATGTACACTGATTTTAATGTACAGGCCCGAGATTATATTTTAAGTTTCATGAATTTTTATTTTCCGGATAAGGAGAATTTAGTAAAACCAATTCATGGCATCACAATCAAAACAGATGTGAGTGCATTCTTAAATGAGTTAAAAGGTTTAAATTATAAAGAAGGGCATGCGGTATTAAATAAAAATGTGCGCGCACTCGGCGAAAATATTCCTCCGTTGGTAAATGCGTATATGAATTTAAGTCTTACCCTCAAAAATTTTGGAACAGCTATTAACCCAACCTTTGGTGGAGTTGAAGAAACAGGCATTTTAGTAAGCATTGCCGATATTTACGAAAGCAAAAAAGAACGTCACCTTAATTCGTACGTTGACGAAAAGAAAGCAAGATCATGATCATTAAAAAAGCGGCATTTCATAAAAGCTCGTCAAAATTAAGCGAGTGCGTTCGTTCGCCCTTACCCGAATTTGGTTTTATTGGCCGAAGTAATGTGGGCAAATCGTCGCTCATTAATATGTTGTGCAATAATAACAAGCTTGCAAAAACATCGGCTTCGCCGGGTAAAACAAAACTCATCAATCATTTTATCATTAACGATAATTGGTTCATTGTTGACTTGCCCGGATACGGCTATGCTAAAACGTCTAAAGTTCAAAAATCAGAATTTGAAACTATTATAATTGAATATTGCAGCAAACGTGAGAATTTAGTTTGTCTTTTTATATTGATCGATACTCGTTTGCCCTTGCAACAAATTGATGCTGAATTTTTACAATGGTGTGGCGAGAAAGAGATCCCATTTGCGATCATCTATACAAAAGCCGATAAGAATTCGAAGGCCGAATTAAAAAAGAATCTTGAACTCATAGAAGAAAAATTGCTGTTGATATTTAGCGAACTTCCCAATTCATTTATTACTTCCGCCGAAAAAGGCATTGGAAAAGACGATGTTCTTGATTTTATTGAGGGGTATTTGAAATGAAAACTGAGT
>CAYYUS010000727.1:0-1870 GCA_964474925.1 uncultured Akkermansia sp.
TAATTTCCTTTTGTGGTTGGTTTTAATGGACCAAAACGTTTTGGTGTTTTTAGTTCCGCTTTAAACACCATGTGTTCAATTACTTGAGAAGGTGTAGGCCAAGTACCAAACTTATTTCTAAATTGATCCTGTGCCTCTATAATGGCCATTATAGCATCATCGCTTATACATTGTCTAATGAGATTTAAATTATCTTTTATTTCTTTTTCACGTTTATTCATATTGCACCTACATCAATAGCAGCCAAAGCATCATAAAATGCACTAAGGGTGCTGCTTATAGATGGTAATGAATTATGTTCCTCTTTACGACGACCATTCTCATCATACATTTTTGAACATGTCCAAAATCCACTATTCCCGATAAAATAATTTCCTGTATTTACCCAATGTGGTCCTTTTTCTCCACAGTTGGGACAAATATTTTTATAGTCCTTTTTAGGACGATGTTTCAATTTTCGTAATTTCATTTATTGTAAACCCATTGCTAAATAGATTATCGGCTATTTTGGTAAAACGTTGATGTCCACCATAATGGCTAGTTTCACTATGAAGCAATTTATCTATAACTTCATCTGGGATAATAATCTTATCTTTTTCTGAAAAAGTGAAAAATTGTTTTTCTGTTACAATATCTGTTTGTAGTGGTGTGAGTACATAACCAGAAGTTAAATTAACAAGTGAAATCAATCCATCACCTAGATTGACTAACATGTATGGAAGACCTTGGTCACCTTTAAATATATTTCCAAAAGTGTATTCTTTTTTCATTTTAAAAATTCCTTTAAAAAAGTTACATCATAAAACCCATTACTATTTTTAGGTAGTAATGGGTTTTATTTATTAACGAAGTTTATGCTTTACTTTTGTATCGTAAACCAAAGTATCAGAAATTTCATTGAGTTCCACAATGGTAATCATTGTGGTATCAGCTAACTTACGTGCAGTAAGAAAACCAGTCTCAATGTTAGAAATTTTATAACGTTCAAACATAATTGCTTTAGCTGCATCGACAGCTTGTTTGACCGTATACTTCTTAGTTACTTTTTCTGCGTCAGTGTATGTGATTGTCATGATGCTTGATAAAATTTGTGATATTCGTTATACTGTTCTTGAGCGTCAGCTGTTTTCTCAAAATTAATAAACAGCTGCACACTTTTGTTTAGTATTTTGTCTACTTCTTTGCTATGTTGTTTTAGTTCTTTAATTTTTTGATTGTCAGGATATTTTGATTTTCTAAGTTGACGAATATCTTCATTGATATTTAGTAATTTTCGATGAAGAGCATAGTTTAAGTCTTGTACATCAGATAATGTTGCCATATTAAATCAATTCAAAGTAATGATCAAATTCTGTATTGACTATTGCATCAAAATCCATTAGCTCATTAAAAACAATGTACTTATTTACAATAACCCTCTTTTGTTTCGCTTTATGTCCATCAATGATGAATGACATACCATTATCAAGCATTACAAAGACATTGTTATCGTCGTGTTGTGTTATATCGATTATCTTTCCACCTATGAAAGATTTTTCAATATAATTTGCGTTTACTTTAATTTTATTTACAGTAGAACTAGAGTATTCGTTTTGTGCACCTAACACAGCTAGGATTTCTCTTGCTATGATAGCTTTGCCTACTAACGTATTTTCTCCTTCAAATACTTTTACTACACCATGCGGTGGCTTAATATATTTTACAGGATTAGGTAATTCTTTCCTACGAATCTCTACTTTAATACTATTTCTTTGTTTGTTAACAATAGCCTGTATACCTCTTTTATTGGAAGGTTCTATTATTTGTTTTGGTGTTTGTCTAGGAGGTCGAATAATGGCAGGTGGTTTAGGTAATATGGTGCCATGATTAA
>CAYYUS010000728.1:0-1867 GCA_964474925.1 uncultured Akkermansia sp.
AAAATTTTTTTACTAAATTTTTTAAAAAAATAAAATATTTGAATTATAACTAAAATATTTTATCAACCAATAAGTAACTTAAATTAAACGAATATTTTGAGATGAAGAAGAGGAGAGATATGGAGAGAGAAATTCATTATATTACTTAATCAATTTTAGAATAAAAAACAATATTTTAAAAAAAAATCAAATAAATCAATAAAATCAAATAAAAACTAATTTAAGATTTATCTATGAATTTTTTAAAATACAATTCACACCAGCGTTCGCCGGCTTGTTTACTAATGCCGTAAATGGTACTCGGTTCCATTACCGTATACTGTGGTGTGTTTTCTGTTGGTGTGGTTGGACCAAATACAGCAATAGAACTTGGCCAGTAGATCTGTTTAATGTGTTTTTCCTTTGCAAGATCCAATACATGAAATAAACTTTCCATGTTCAATTTCCATGCAAACATTGGATTTTGCTCGCCCGTTGCCGATAGCAAAGCAGCTAGGTGATATACTTGAGTGACTTGATGTTTTTTTACAATATCAAAAAGCGCTTTTGCATCCAGAGCGTCTAATTTTTCGAACGGATTGTTTGCTAAGGCCGTCGATTCTTTAATATCAGAAGCAACCACATTACTGCTTCCGTAAATTTTAGAAAGACTTTCGGCTAACTCTACTCCTATTTGACCACCTGCTCCAATGATCAGGATCTTTTCGTGTGTACCGGACATATCAACTACATTTAGTATCTTTACAAACCTAAGTATTTAGAAAGTATTTTAAAAACTTTTATTTACTTAAAGTGATAATATAAACTGCAATTATTTTTATCAACCTTATGGCACTATTAGTAAACCGGATCGACAAGAGCGTTCTTAAGCAACGCCTTAAAGAAGAAACCTTCCAAAGAAAAACAATTTCTTTTTACAGGTACGTTAACATCTCAAACCCCGACACTTTAAGGGACGAACTTTTTAAAATGTGGACAGAGCTTGATTGCTTTGGACGAATTTACATTGCCAACGAAGGCATAAACGCGCAAATGAGTGTGCCCGAACATAATTGGGATGAATTTGAAGAGAAGTTGAATCGCGTTGGGTATTTTAAAGATGTGCCCTTTAAACACGCGGTAGACGGTAACGGAAAATCGTTTTACAAACTCATTGTAAAAGTTCGCGAAAAAATTGTGGCCGATGGAATTCATGATAAAGACTTTGATGCATCTAATACCGGAAAATATTTGAGCGCGAAAGAATTCAATACAGCCATTGAAGATCCAAATACAATTGTGATCGATATGCGAAATCATTACGAAAGTGAAGTTGGAAGATTTGACAGAGCATTTTGTCCTGACGCAGATACATTTAGAGAAGAATTGCCTTTGGTGATCGATCATTTAAAAGGACAAGAAGATAAAAAAGTGATCATGTATTGCACCGGAGGAATTCGTTGCGAGAAAGCAAGCGCTTATTTTAAATTTAAAGGCTTTAAAGATGTTAATCACTTGCATGGCGGGATCATTCAATATGCAAAAGAAGTTAAAGAACAACAGCTCGAAAGTAAATTCCGTGGGATAAATTTTGTGTTTGATGAGCGTATTGGCGAAAGGATCACTGAAGATGTTTTAAGCAGTTGTCATCAATGCGGAAAACCTTGCGACGTGCATGTGAATTGCAAAAATGATGATTGCCATTTACTTTTTATCCAGTGTGAAGAGTGCGCTACAAAAATGGACGGCTGTTGTACTGAGAATTGTAAAAGTATTTTTCATTTACCAATTGACGAACAACGCAAATTACGTAAAGGCCGTGTAAAAAATGGTCCTGAATGTTTATCTGTTTACAAAAGTAGATTACGACCAAACTTAGCGGAGATAT
>CAYYUS010000729.1:0-1860 GCA_964474925.1 uncultured Akkermansia sp.
TGAATATTTCCAATGCCTCCACGTAAAAAAACAAAACCCTTGTAACCAACTTCAAATCCAAAAGCAGGCTCCAAACTCCAATGATCACTTTTTATAACGGTATTTCTAAATCCATCAAATGTATTTATCAAATTCAATTCCGCTGACGTTGAGATTCTGTCTTTCCAAAACAAAAATGTTTTTGAAGCACCCAAAATGATCTTTGGCATAGTTACTTCCAACGAATTATTTGGGATCTCATTTCCTGTTTGTGCAAACACCGCTTTTTGATCGTCGGTTAAATTATAACTCCAGGCGTTAAATGTTCCTGTAATATCTCTTCCCAAAGCACCAAATTGCCAACCTTTGTAATTATAACGAGCGCCTGCATCTAAACCAAAACCCCATGCGCCGCCAAATTCACCAAGGCGGCGACGAATAATTTTAAAATTACCACCTAACTCAACTCCTTTTAATTTTGGAATATTGCGAGCATAGCTTAACAAACAAGCAAAATCAACAGCGTTAAATGTTTTAATACGACTATAATCTACATTTCCGTTAGCATCCACAAGTTCTAAAGTATTTGGGATATTATCTACACCAAAACGTAAAATGGTAATTCCGGCAACGCTATTGCTATCAATGCGTTTTGAAGCGGCCATAAAATCGTATTTAGCAATGCCTGCAAAATATTCGGCATGCATAAGAGCAACTTCAAGATCTGATTTTTGTTTAAGAAGTCCTGCAGGATTCCAATAACCCGAATAAGCGCCGGTAGTAGATGCAACTCCTGTATTGCCCATCCCTAAAGCACGGGCACCCACACCAATATTCAAAAACTCATTACTGTACTTTACAATTTGGCCTTTTAGCGCAAGGTTTAGTGCAATTAGAACTGTTAAAACGTAAAACTTCATCTATTTATAAAATTAAGTTATTTCCCACCAATTATCTAAGGATTTAACGCATTTTTTTGACAATTATTGCTGTATAAATAGGCCAATTTTGAGGTAAAAAGCTTGGCACCTTTATAGTTCATATGGAAGTGGTCAATGAACAGTTCTCTTTGGCTGCAATAGGGGGTAGAGCTCAAATTCCAGTGTTCCAGGCCGTTTAGTTGCGCATATGCATCCACTACATTAACGATCTGTTCTTTATTTAAAAGATCAACTTTTCCGCCGGCAAACATTGGCGAGCTTACAAGAATAAGTTGGATGTTTTTTTGCTTACAAAAGGCAATGATCTCTTCAAAGTACTTTCCATTCATAGCAGTAAATCCACCTTTATAAGGTTTTGCTACACGTAAACACGAGCCATTCTCATAATCATTTTTTACATATCCTTTGTAAAAGCGATCATCTATTTTTCCTTTTATATCGAGCCAAGAATGCAAGCTCGTGCTAATATTTTTATACCCTGTGTAAGGCCAAGAATAGAAAGCATTGTAATAAAAATGCTTCATACGAGGATCGATCTTGCTAAATTCTTCTAATAAGGTAGCGTTCTTTAAGAACGGAAAGTAATTATTGAATTCCATAATATCACTGTCAAAGTTCACATTGTGAAGATCGGTTTCGAGCAAGATATATTTAGGCGCAGAGCTATTTTGTAAATAGGCTTTCAGAGCTGCCAGAGAAACCCGCGGCGTTGCTCCACTTAAACTTAAATTAAATGAATTGCAGCCGGTTAAAGAATCAAATAATGCGGTATTGTAATGCATGGCTACTCGCGAAGAGCCTAGAAACACAACATCAAATTGATTCTTTTCGAGAAAAGCTGTTCTGTATTTGGCATAATAACCTTGTTTTTGCATTAATAAACCTCTCCAATGCAAAAAACGTAAACCGTATAAAGCTAAAGTAACAAGAACTAAATATG
>CAYYUS010000730.1:0-1859 GCA_964474925.1 uncultured Akkermansia sp.
CCTTGCGTTTTTCCGATGATCCCAATGAATGTAAGCTTCTTTACAAAACATAGTAAAACAAAAGCTGAAGGATTAAAGAACGCATTTATATATAGCTTATTCATTATTGTTCTTTATGTTGGTTTAGGTTTAGGTGTTACTGTTGTTTTTGGCGCCGGCGCACTTAATACACTCTCCACAAGTGTTTGGTTCAACCTTGCTTTCTTTGCTCTTTTGTTAGTGTTTGCCGCATCTTTTCTTGGTGCCTTCGAGATCATCATGCCAAGTTCGCTAGTAGGAAAAATTGATGCTAAAGCTGATAAAGGTGGATTACTTGGTATATTTTTTATGGCCTTCACGCTTGCCTTGGTTTCTTTTTCATGTACAGGCCCTATTATCGGAACTCTTTTGGTGCAAGCTGCAGGAACAGGAAATATTGCCGGTCCGTTTTGGGGAATGTTAGGTTTTGCAATTTCATTGTCATTACCTTTTGGCGTGTTTGCTGCATTTCCGGGTTGGTTAAATTCATTACCAAAATCGGGTGGATGGCTTAATTCGGTTAAAGTTGTTTTAGGATTCTTAGAGATCGCCTTAGCATTAAAGTTTGCATCTAACGCCGACCTTGTTGTTCAAGCAGGCATATTAACTCGTGAAGTATTCGTAAGTATTTGGGTTGTTATTTTCTTATTGCAATCGTTGTATTTGATCGGTGTTTTCAAAACATCGCATGATTCTGACGTGAAACATTTAAGTGTAACACGATTGTTCTTTGCTATCATCTCTTTCTTTATTACTATTTATTTGATCCCTGGTTTATGGGGCGCACCTTTAAAATTATTTAGCGGAATTTTACCACCGCTTGAGTATTCTGAGTCGCCACATGGTTTTGGTGGTGGAGGTAACAACGCTATCGCTTCGGTTCAAAATGTAGATCCTGAATTTGCAAAACACATAGAGGTAAATAAAAATGGAATTGTACACTTTAAGAACGATTACGAACATGCACTTGCCTATGCTAAAAAAGTTGGCAAACCATTAATGGTTGATTTTACCGGACATGCGTGCGCTAATTGCCGCAAAACAGAAGATTATGTTTGGCCTGATGCAGGTGTTATTAAACGTTTGAATAATGATGTTGTACTTGTTTCATTATATGTTGACGATAAACGCGCGCTTGATCCAAAGGATTATATGACAGTGAACTGGTTTGGCAAGGAAAGAGAGATAACTGATATTGGTGATAAGTTCAAGTACATGGAAGAGATGTTGTACGGACAAAGTTCGCAACCGCTTTATGTATTATTAGATCACAACGAAAAATTACTGAATAAAGTAAGAGGATACGATCCTAATATTGAAGAATACATCAATTGGTTGGATGAAGGCATCAATAAGTTCAAGTCGAAAGAAAAGAAGGATTAGAATCCTGCAACAAAACCTATTTGTATAAGTGGATTATAGTAGATCGAATTCCTACCCGGAGTTAGATTGTACAATATAGAATACATTAAACCGATGTTTTCTCCAAAGCTTTGAAAGTAACCTCCACCGGCATATAAATATTCAACCCAAATACGTTTATTATTTCCTGAGTAATAATCAGGTTGATTTAGTTTATCGTATTGCACTTGCAAAAAAGCACGATCAAATATTTTATATCGCCCAAAAACTCCCGGCCCATAAATACTTTGACTGTACTTTCCGTATCGGTTCTTTAAGCTGGTATAGCTGTAATTTAAACCCAAGCCAACCGTAAACTCATCTGTTATTCGGTATCCAATATTGGGATTGGCGGTCACATAAATTACGTTTCCATATTGACTTGCATAAAAGCCGGGCATAATAAATCCACCGTAAGTTATTTTATCCTGAATAGACTT
>CAYYUS010000731.1:0-1856 GCA_964474925.1 uncultured Akkermansia sp.
TTTTGGAAATATATTCCCAATAAAAACACTGTTCTCTATTTCAATAGTATTGAAGGTTACTCGGTAAATATCAAAATCTCCTAAACCTTCACCTCTTAAAGAGGCAACATAGCCATATCTGCCATTTTTTGAGATACGGAAATTAAGATCGTCGTAGGATGAGTTAACCGGATAACCAATATTCAAAGGTTTGCCAAACACTTTTGTTTCTTCGTCAAAACTTGCTTTAAAAATATCATAACCACCCATGCTGCTATGGCCTTTGCTACTAAAATAAAATGTTTTTCCATCGGGCGAAAGATTTGGAAAATCCTCATCGTATTTTGTATTTATCTCAGGCCCCATGTTCAAGGCCTTGCTCCACTTGCCGGTTGGAAGTTTGTTACACGAATAAAGATCTGTTCCTCCAAGTCCATCGGTTTTATAACTCGCAAAATAAATTGTAGACGCATCATTGTTGATACAAGCCGAGATCACTTCACCTGTTTCGTTGATCACATCCGGCAATGCTTCTAATTTACTATAAGTTCCTAATGGAGTTGTTCTACTTAAATAGATCTTGCCTTCGCCTTTTATATTGGTTTTGTAAATTACAAGAATATCACCGGTTGCATTCATTCCTATCACTTCTTCGCCGCTGTTTGGCTCACAAATAGGTTTACCTATTATCTCACCTTCTGCGTAATCACCTTTAACTACTTTAGAAATATAAATGGAGTTGCTATATTGTCCATTATAAAGTTTTTGCGCATTTGCTGTATATGGGCGTTTGGTATTATACACCATAAAACTTTCATTCTCGGTGATAAAGGGATAGTAATCTGCATAGGCCGAATTGATATTCTTTCCAAGATTTTGAAACGAAACATCAATTGGGTATTTGGTTATTTCTTTTCCATTGATGCTGTGTTGAATTTCCAATTCTACTTCTTTTAAAAGTGGATCGTCTTTTTTAGCCTTAGCCTTATATTTTTCGAATTGATCAAGCGCATCATCAAATCGGTTGGCGTATTGGTAAGCGCGACCCAGTAAATATTCAGCTTTTGGATTGGGGTTTTCCGACCTCACAACAATTTCAAGGTAAGGAACAGCTTTTGATTTTACACCGTTAGAATTCAAGTAACAAACTCCAAGATTATAGTTGAACTCCGGATTTTTTGGATCGTCGGTTACCAATTGAAGATAATCGTCTAAAGCCTCGTCGTAATTCTCCACCTTGAATTTAGCCTCGGCCTTATTAGCAAGCGCTTTTCTGTCTTTCGACTGCGCCGTAATAACGTTCAAACAAAAAAAGCAAATAAAACTCAAAAGCAATAAACGCGTCATAATTAGGGGTGTATAATCTAACACCGAATTTACAAAAACAATTGAAATCATGCCTTAAATTATTTGAATATTTAGTGTTTGCCCCGAAACTGAACTTACGGGGCATACACTGCATTTCTCGTAGATGCTATTTATTAATATTAGGATAAAGCAAAAAAACGTACATTTAAGTGCTGACAGAAAAACGACATAATTCTACCTTCATTATCATTTTGAGCTTGGTAAATGCTATTATCATTACTATTGCCATCCTTATCATTTCTTATTTAAGGAGTTACCGAATAAGCGTTGATCTGGCCCTTTTAAGCCTCTTTGTTTCCTTTATTGGCAGCTTTATGGTGATCTATTTTTATTATTATATGATCATCAATAAACGTATTCATTCTTTATCAGAAAGGATCAGGGAAACCTTTTTAAGTAAGGAGCTTCCCTTAAAGCAAAATATGCTGGAGGAAGTGGATAGTATCACACAGTTGCATGATAGAGTGAACATGCTTATTGAAAAACGGGAGAAAGAAACTTCGCAATTT
>CAYYUS010000732.1:0-1848 GCA_964474925.1 uncultured Akkermansia sp.
AACCCGGCTGCCCACCGCCTGCGCGGCGCTTTTGGAGGCAAAAAAGACTCCACACCTCCAAAATTATTACTTGCCACACCCGAATTAAAGACCACAAACTTCAATAGTGATGTAATTACACTCAAATTTGACGAATATGTTCAGTTACGCGACCTCAACAATCAATTAATGATCAGCCCTAAATTGAAAACGCGTCCCGACATTGAAGCTTCCGGAAAAAACATCACTATTAAATTCGATAAAAGCGAACTTCTTCCGAATACTACTTACCGTTTTTATTTTGGAAAGGCAATTTGTGATATGCATGAGGGCAATCCACTAATTAATTTTAGTTATATCTTCTCAACCGGCAGCAACATTGATTCGCTTAACTTAAAAGGAGAGGTAACGTCGGCATTTCTAAAACAAAAAGAGAAAGATGTAGTTATAGGTTTGTATTTTAACAAAAACCTAACCGATAGCTTTGCTTATAAACAAACGCCCGATTACGTGAGCACAACCGATGAACAAGGAAAATTCAAGATCAGTAATCTTCCGGCAGCTGATTTTAGATTGATCTGTTTTGTAGATAAGAATAAGGACTATATATATAATGGAGCGGATTATGAGCAAATAGGATTTTTAAAAGAGGTGGTTCGGCTTAATAGTGACAGTTCGTTCAAACTTGATCTTTTTAAAGAGATCCCACATAAAACTTTTATAAAAAAGGTTTTGATGAACGAGAATGGAAAGGGATCGGTGATATTCAATAAAAAAACAAAAACCAGCATACTTTCGTTTGAGGGAAGCAGGAACGAAGACCTATATCAGTTAAGATCAGAAACCGAATCGGACACTGCCGAGTTTTATTACCGCAACTTTAAAGACACATTATGGTTAAAAGTAAAGTATGGAAATGATCAAATAGATACTTTAAAACTTAAAGTGCCCGTTATTAGAGTTAGGAATAATGCGAGCATGAAGCTAAGTGGCAATATATTTAGAAGCAGTATAAATTACTTTGAAAGGCCAACCGTGAAGCTGAATCATTGGACAGATAGTACTAAAACCAAATTAGAAAGAATGAGTTTGATGAGTAAAACCGACACCATGATGGGTAAAACTAAACTCAGCATTAGTTGGCTTGATTGCGATCAATTTGTGATCAATAACATTCTTAAACCCAAAACCAATTACTTCTTGAAAATAGATACGGGTGCATTTAAAGGTTATAATGGTATGAATAATGACAGCATCAAAGTTCCATTTACATTACTTAAAAAGTCGGATCTTGGAAGTTTGGTTTTAAACATAACCTTTAATAGTAAGCATGCGTACGTGGTTCAATTATTGAATAACGCAAATATTGCGGTTAAAGAAGATCATGCTTCGTTCAGTCTTTCGGCAAGCAATACAGCAACTATTACATTTAAAGATGTTGCAGAAGGGACATATCGTGTGCGAATTATCTATGATATTAATGAAGATCGTGTATGGAATACCGGAAATTATTTAAAAAGAGTTTATCCCGAAAAGACCTACATTTTTGAAAAATCAATAAAAATACTCCCGGATTGGGAAGTTGAGCAAGAATTTTCTTTAAAAGAATAAATCTCTATTAAGGCTCTAAATTGATGAAATGCACGCGATTTTTTTCTTCAACATCACACAAAAAAATAATACTCCATCCTCTGCATCACCTATGTTTACTATACACGCAGCTCATGCAAGAAAATATTTTTTTGTTTTATTTTTTTATCCGCGTTGATTTTAAGCATGAGCTAAAAATTCGCTATTAACAATTTCAACAATTTGTTGTTGAAAAGATAAGTGCTTAATTAGTAGATAACAATAAATAATTTATTTACT
>CAYYUS010000733.1:0-1845 GCA_964474925.1 uncultured Akkermansia sp.
GATAGTTTTCGCGCCGACGGAAAAATATATGTTGTAATTACCGTACTCACTATTGTATTTGCCAGTATTGTTGGCATTTTATTAATGCTTGAACGTAAACTAAGCCGTTTAGAAAAAGAAATTAAAGAAACGAAGAACTAAAATGAAAAAATTATACATCGTTGCTATTGTAGTTATAGGCGTTGCCATTGCGGTGATCATGATGTCGTTAAAAAACACTACAACTTATTCTGATTTTACAGAGTCGGCAGCAAATTCGGAAAGAGAATTTCACATTGTAGGAAAACTTGATAAAACTCAAGCACAGGTTTATGAACCACAGATCAACCCTGATGAATTCAGTTTCTTTTTGATAGACAACAAAGGAACTACCAAGCAAGTAGTTCTTCATAAAAGCAAGCCACAGGATTTTGACAAGAGCGAGCAAATAGTTTTAATTGGCAAAATGCAAAATGATGTTTTTCATGCGAACGATATTTTATTAAAATGCCCAAGTAAATACAACGACGCTACTCCAAAAATTGAGTAGAAAATAAATTGAACTCTTCCATAGAATATATAGGTGAACACATTTGGGCAGGGAAACTAGGCAATGGTTTTGTTGTTCTATCATTTATAGCTGCGCTTTTATCCTTTATAACGTTTTGTCTTTCTACCAAAAGATCAGAGTATCTTTCGTTTGCGCGAATAACCTTTAAAATTCATGCAGTAGCTGTTGTTGGAATTGCCGTAACATTATTTTATATGTTGCTCAATCATTTTTTTGAATACCAATATATTTGGCAGCATAGCAATAAAGCTATGGACATGAAATTTATCCTCTCCTGTTTTTGGGAAGGACAAGAAGGAAGTTTTTTACTTTGGACATTTTGGAATGTGGTGTTGGGTTTAGTTTTGAATAGGGTGCTAAAAAATTCGGAATGGGAAGCGCCAACGATGGCCGTTTTTGCTTTGGTGCAAATATTTTTGGCGAGCATGATCCTTGGTATTTACATTGGAGATTATAAAATTGGTACAAATCCATTTTTACTCCTTCGCGAACATGAGCAATATAGAAATATGCCGTTCATTCAAAATCCAAATTATCTTTTTAAACTGGATGGCAGAGGATTAAATCCTTTATTAATGAATTACTGGATGACCATTCATCCACCCACTCTCTTTTTAGGATTTGCTTCTACGCTTGTTCCATTTGCCTTTGCTATTGCAGCGTTTTGGAATAAAAAATTCAACGACTGGCAAAAACTTGCTTTGCCTTGGGCCTTTTTTAGCGTGTGCGTTTTAGGAATTGGAATTTTAATGGGTGGTGCTTGGGCTTATGAAGCATTAAGTTTTGGTGGTTTTTGGGCTTGGGATCCGGTTGAGAATTCATCATTAGTTCCTTGGTTGGTAATTGTTGCTGCTGCGCATACCATGATCATTAATAAAAATAAAGGCGGAAGTTTATTTACTACACACTTCTTATCTATTGCAGGATTTCTTTTGGTTCTATATTCTACGTTTTTAACGCGTAGCGGAATTTTAGGCAACTCGAGCGTGCATGCATTTACCGACCTTGGAATGACGGGGCAATTAGTGCTGTATGTGCTTACGTTTGTTTTTATAAGTGTTGTATTATTGATACACGATCCGCTTATAAAATATTCGTACCTCATAGGATCTTTACTTATTTGGTTCTTTAGTTTGATCTATGGACATCAAAAATTAGCGCTCGAAATTTGGTGTGTGATCTCGGCCGGTATGACCTTTTGGGCATACATCAAATATTTTCCTAAGGAAAAAGACGAAGAAGCACTATACTCGCGTGAGTTTTGGATGTTTGTTGGGAGTTTGATATTGCTTTTG
>CAYYUS010000734.1:0-1838 GCA_964474925.1 uncultured Akkermansia sp.
ACTAGCTCTTGCATATTGATAGATTCAACCGCCAATGGTATTTTAGAACCAACGTATTCTACACCTTGGTACGAGGACATTAATGGCGATGGCAAGCCCGATCTTTTTATTGGTAATTCGGGCGGCGGCGTTTCTTTTTATTCGTCAAAAGCACCAGATGTTAGTGTAAAAGATAATTTTGTGAATGAGAACTCAGTTCGTGTGTATCCAAATCCTGCAACAGATATTGTGATGATTGAAAGTGCCGAAGGTTTTGTGAGCATTAAAGAAATTGAACTTACCAATGTGCTTGGACAAAAGATCAAATTTGAAAAAGTGAACAAGCATATGTGCGAATTACAGATGGCGGATGTTCCTGAAGGAATTTATTTTATTCGCATCACTCAACAGCTCAACGAGCAAACGTTTATTACTACTAAAAAAATCATTAAGCGTTAATTTTATTTCCTGCAAAAGCACCATGACCGATATTAACGAGATCTTAAAAAAACAACCCATTTTATTGATCGATGGCGATTGTATTCTTTGTAATAACAGCGTAAATTATTTACTGGCGCGCGAAAAGGAAAGCGGACCCAAATTAAATTTTGTACCGTTAAAAAGTGAAACAGGCAAAACGATATTAGACTATTTTGAGATCTCTAACGATAGTGATACCATGATCCTCGTGAAAAATTATTCGGTACACAACAAATCCTGCGCGGCTTTGCGTTTAACTTTATATATGAGAGGTTTGTGGCCGCTTTTGGTAGCATTTGTGATTATTCCGCCGCCCTTAAGGAATTTAGTTTACGATTATATTGCTAAACGCCGTTACAAAACCCATGGTAAAACAACTAACTGCGCCATGATAGATCCGAAATATAGAAGTAGGTTTTTGGAAATTTGACCCCTATTTAACCACGAAGGACACGAAGCTTTTTCACGAAGGGCACGAAGAAAACATGCTTAGTGAACTTCGTTCTTACTTAGTGTTCTTCGTGGTTAATGCCTCTGAAAATTATTGTTTAGTTAACTCCTCCCAAAATTCCGCCCCTCGTCTTGTGTGTGGAATAACAATAGTTCCTCCAACAATATTAGCAACCGCAAAAATTTCGTAGATCTCTTCGGTGGTGCAGCCTTGTTGGTGACATTTTTCTAAATGATATTTAATGCAATCATCACAACGTAAAACCATACTCGCAACAAGGCCAAGCATTTCTTTTGTTTTTACATTGAGCGCACCTTCACTATAGGTTTGTGTATCTAAATTAAATAAGCGCTTTAATACCAAATTATCTTTTCCAAGGATCACCTCGTTCATTTTGGCGCGGTAATCGTTGAATTCTTTTACCTTGTTTCCCATAAAAAATAGAGCTTGTTTAATGTTTATATCTTGGCGCGGATCTTTCCTTTTACAATAAAGGAATTAAATTCAACTTGAATTTTTTTCAAAGCTTCAAAAGCCTCGAGTTTGGTTTTAAAATCACCAACCAAAACCACAAAATAAGGTTGCTGATAATCTTCGTAGGTTGAGTAATCAGAAAATTTAGCCGAAAATTTAGTTCTAATAGCTCTTGCCGCTTCTTTATCGGAGCCAAAATGGATCTTTATACGATAACCATCCATCTCACCATTTGTAAGCTTGTGGTATTCAGCTTTTTTTTCGATCAATTGATCTACCTTAACTTGGTTGGTATTTTGAGCACTTAAATGCCCTAAAAGCATTGTAAACACTACAAAAAGGCATATTTTAATTGTTCGCTGGATCATCACTACAAATGTAAGGTAAAAATGCGTTTTATAGGTTTAATTTTGTTTTTTTTTAGGGTATTTTATTTGAATTTCTGTTGTAAAAT
>CAYYUS010000735.1:0-1836 GCA_964474925.1 uncultured Akkermansia sp.
TGATATCCATCTTGGATATACTGTAGCTCAACAGAGATAATACCAGATAACCTCCCTTTAAATGCATATTTAAGGCTATTAGATATTATTTCGTTCATTAGTAAGCCAATGGTAATAGATCGATCCATCGGCATTTCAATACTGGGGTCAATATTCAGCTGTACACGAATGTCTTTTTCTTCATTCAAGTACAAGGAAAGTAAGTAGTCAGTAATTGTCTTAATATAGGATGCTAGATTCACTTCTTTGAAACTTTCATTTTCATGTAAGTTCTGGTGCACTAAGGACATCGTTTTGATCCTATTTTGAACCATCGAAAGTGATTGATTAAGCTCGGGTGTTTCTAAACGTCTTTTCTGTAAATTGATTAAACTATAGATCACCTGAAGATTATTTTTAACCCTATGGTGTAGTTCTTTTAATAAGACTTCATTTTCTTCATTTTTCTTTTCAATCAATTGGCGGCTCCTTTTTTTCTGTAGACTATTTATGAAGAGAATAACTAGACTCACTGATGCCATGATTGCTACTATAATGATGGCTATTAAATAGGCTAGTTGTGCCTTTTTTTCAGATCTTTCTTTTTCTAGATTGACTTTAGTGATGAGCAAGTCTTTTTTACGGGAGTCTATTTCAATATTACTCAGGAGTAAAATCGCTTGAAATTTACGTATGGATTCTGTTTGTATATCTTTGAGTTGGATATATTGATTAGCGTAAAAATAGGCAGAATCATATTGATCCGTCAGTCGGAAATAGCTTGCCTTTAAGGCACTTAATCTGATAAACATTCTCTTATCTTCTTTATCCTTGGCAAGTTTTTCAATTTCCTTGATATAAGCTGCTGCATTTTTAGGTTCATTAATTTGAATATAACATTGCGCAAGATGGATCATTTTAAAGAGCTTGTTATTTTCGTCATTATCACTTTGCTTAATGTCCGATTTTAGTAATGGAATTGCTTTATTATAAGCACCTTCTTCCATAAAACATCTGCCTAAAAAACCATTAAATGTGGTTATTGCATGTAGGTGAGTTTTTGTTAATTTCTTTGTATCTATAGCTGAAAAATGAAATTTTGCCAATGCCAATCCTTTCATAAAATAGCGTCTTGCACTATCCAATTGTTCTGCTTCTAAAAACAGTACGCCCAATACCCTAAAATGTTTGTATTGATCGACAATTTTCAAGGCCATTTTTCCTTCATAAAATTTATAGTCCTTCAATGCTAAATCATGTAATTCAAATTCTTGGTATAAATCGTAAGAGCTTGTTATGAGCCCCTTTTTGAGCCTATTTTTTCTAATAGTCAATGCCTTTTCAAATTCGTTAGTTTGTATATAAGCTTTCTCAAGTTTTGTATAGGTTTTTTGTAGTTGACTCTTTTTTAAAGCTTGTTCATTTTGAATCAATACTTCTTGAATAGGGATCGATTTAGAAAAACGTTTTTGTGAGTGATAGATATGCCCGAGATAGTAATTTAATTGATGTATTGTTTTTGCGTCTTTTTTGGCGCTGGTCCATTTAATTTCTTGTTGAATTAGTTGAAGCCAAATAGAGTCTGGAAGGGTATTTGTTATATGGATTTTCTTGCCAATATCGTATAAGCTATCCCAGACAGTCATTAAATGATTTGCTTGTGAATAAGTGAGATGTAGATTTGAGTCTACAACTAATCCTAATTTTTTTAAGCTAATGGCCGCTTTTTGATGGGAAGTCTGACTATTTGCAAAGAATGGTATAAAAACTAGGATAGACCAAATAAGTGTAATTATCTTGTTTTTCATTTGAGATTGTAAATATCGCCTTGGTTTACATCTCAATATTGAGGTTTAT
>CAYYUS010000736.1:0-1830 GCA_964474925.1 uncultured Akkermansia sp.
ACACCTTTTCAACTCTTTGCTGATATTGGAACCGCCCAGAAAACCTCTATGAATAAACAACAGGTATTATGGGATCTGGGTATTAGTGCAAACTTATGGGATGATGTCATAGAAATTTCTTTTCCTTTATTATATAGCAGCGATATAAAAGAAAATTTAACTTTGAACAATGTTGGTTTTTTTAATACCATACGATTTACCTTTAATACGCACAACGTAAAACCAAGAGACTATATAAAGAATAACTTTCTGTGACGCCCGGTAAAAAAATATATTTCGCTTCCGATTTCCATTTAGGAATTCCTGATCATGAAAAGAGCTTGATCCGTGAGAAAAAAATTGTGCGCTGGCTTGATTCTATTAAGGCAGATGCCGAAGAAATTTATTTGGTAGGCGATATCTTTGATTTTTGGTGGGAATATAAACACGTTATACCAAAAGGCTATACACGTTTACTTGGAAAAATTGCCGAACTAACCGACTCAGGAATTAAAGTGAATTTCTTTACGGGTAATCACGACCTGTGGATGAAAGATTATTTCACAAAAGAGCTGAACGTAACAGTGTACCACGATCCCATCGTTCGCAATTATGGGGATAAAGTTTTTTTTATTGGTCATGGTGATGGGTTAGGTCCCGGAGATAAGAGATATAAATTCCTGAAAGCAATTTTTAGGAGTAAAGTATGCCAATGGTTATACGCACGCCTTCATCCAAATTTAGGTTTTACCCTCGCCCGAATGGCAAGTATAAAAAGTAGGGTAGCCACCGGGAGCTCCGACGAGATCTTTTTAGGAGAAGAAAATGAGTGGTTATACCTCTTCTGCAAAGAACATTTGAAGCAAAATAAGGTCGATCTGTTCATTTTTGGACACCGACACCTTACTTTAGATATGCCACTTGAGGGCGGAAAATCCCGTTATATCAATCTTGGGCAATGGCTGAGTTGCAGTAATTACGCGGTTTTTGACGGAAAAGAGCTTTTTCTTCAAACCTTTGAGCCGAAGTAACCGTATAAGTCTTTTAACAGCGTTAAGACTGAAAACGGTGCAAATGTTAAAATGGTTATGAACATATTGTTAATAACTATGAAAATAGCTACCTTTACCGTTTACTAATTGAGACGTACTGTTTACTAAACCATATGGTATTATTTGTGAAAATTAGCTAAATTTAAAAACTAAACAACGTATAATACTTATAGGTTTAATAATGTAATTATCAATTCTTTAGAGTAAACTAAAATATGAAGAAAATTATCTACTTGCTTGTTGTATTTTTTACCCTGCTTGCACTTGAATCAAGATCTCAGGTTTTTTGGACGGAGACTTTTGGTGTTGGTTGTAGCCAAGGACAATTAGCGAATACCGCTATTGCTCCCACACCCAGTAATGGCGTATGGGTTATTACACCTTTAGCGGCTCCGTTTCCAAATGGTGTTGACGCTAATGAATGGTTTATTAGTGCTACAGAGCAAGGACAATTAGTTGGTAATTGTGGTACTGGTTGTGGTGGAACAGATGATCGTACTTTACATATGGGCGCTAATATTTTAGTTCCTATTCCTATTGTTGACCCGGGCGCGGCATACCTTGCAGGCGCAACAGCATTTACAAATAAGCGAGTTGAAATTGGAAGTAACATATCTACTTTAGGGAAGACTGGAATACAAATGAGTTTTAAGTATCTAGGTCAAGGTATTCCTGCCTCTGATTTTTGTGATATTGTGTATTCAATAAATGGTGGCGTTACTTGGCTTACATTACAGCAAATTGCACCATCAAATAATGCCGCTTGTATACCTCAAGGTGAATGGACATTTTTTGCTGT
>CAYYUS010000737.1:0-1823 GCA_964474925.1 uncultured Akkermansia sp.
TTATTCCAAAAAATAATGCAGACCTCTTCCCGATCTTTCTACCAATTGAGTTATTCCAATCCACATTAAAAAAATGGGCAACTCCAGAGAATGAATCATAGTATGAGTTTGACTCTGCATATTCAGGTGGCGGTCCGTAATAATCTCTATAATTATACGTATAATTAACCTGCTTCATACCGTACCAAAATGAAAATTCCGTTCTTAAAAAAATCCTTCTGCCCTTATAAATGTATCCTATACCAAGGGAAGGTGTTTTAAATGAGTACTTTGTTTTCTGGACAATATAAGTTCCTTCATCAGTATATTTCGACAAGTTCGGATTTGATCTCATGAATACAAAGGGCGCCTCTGCAAAACAATACAAAGTTCTTTTAGTTGTATCTACATTTTGGGCCATTAATAATGATGACCACACAACTAAAAAAAATATGTGTATGCGTTTATTCACGTATAAACAAATTTAATGAATTCCCTCAATACCTCATAATATCACGATTGTTATGTCGTATATCGTAACGCCGTAGATTGCCTAGGAAATGACTTGCTTAGCTAAAAATAATTCATCTTCATTCGATGTATAAACCTTATATTTGCACCATGGTTTACTTAACTCGCCACGAGCATTTTAATGCCGCGCACAAATTATCAAATCCTAATTGGACCAAAGAGAAGAATGTAGAAGTTTTTGGCAAATGCGCCAACGAGAATTGGCACGGACATAATTATGATCTAATGATAACCGTTAAAGGAAATGTGGATCCCGATACCGGATTTGTGATGGACGTAAAAAAATTAAGTGAGTTAATTACCGATCACGTTACCGAAAAACTCGACCATAAAAACCTGAATATGGACGTGCCCTTTTTAAAAGATAAATTCCCAAGCACCGAAAATGTGGCTATTGCCATTTGGGAACAATTATCGCCTCACTTGCCAAAAAACGTTAAGCTCCACTGCGTAAAATTGTACGAAACCCCTCGTATTGGCGTGGAATATTTTGGAGGTGAGTAGCTAACCCCTTCTTTTATAGCCACAAAGGCACAAGGTTTCAACGTTTAATTGATCCATTCTTCAAAAATTTCTTCGTGACTTTGTGTCTTTATGGCAAAAATAACCTTGTTTTCCATATCAATATATTTCCTTAATTTTAGGTAACCAAAACAAAGAGCCAATGTCCGGCAAACTTCCGGCACAGTTCTTAAAAAAGTGAACATCACGATAAGCCTAACCAACCTATCCTGATCAATTAAAAAAATGACTAAAGTTGCTGTTTATCGTAAAGAGCATTTTAATGCTGCTCATCGTTTACATAGTACATCTATGAGCGATGCAGAAAATGCTGCGTATTATGGAAGATGCAATTATCCAAATTATCACGGACACAATTACGAGCTTGTTGTAAGATTAGTGGGAGAAGTGGATCCAAAGACGGGATATGTTTTTGATATGAAATTGTTGGGCGACATCATCAAGCAAGAGATCGTGGAGCGTTTTGATCACAAAAATTTGAATTTGGATGTTCCTGAATTTAAAAATTCAAATCCCACAGCCGAAAATATTGTAAAGGTTATCTACGATATTCTTCGTAAAAAAATTGATAGCCGCTACGAACTAAATTTGAGACTCTATGAAACAGAAAGAAATTTTGTTGAATTCCCTGCTTAAAAACGAAAAGATAAGTCTATCGCATTTGAACGAAGAGGAAATTGGCGAGCAACATATTAGCACCGGTGTAGAAACGCCCTTGCGCGCAGCCGCTTTTAAATTAAGCGATGACGAAAAAATGGCAAAGATCGAAACCCATTTTAAAGCCATTATGG
>CAYYUS010000738.1:0-1819 GCA_964474925.1 uncultured Akkermansia sp.
TAAGCAATATTGGGTATATTACGAATTGGATAAGGCGGAGTACGCAAAACGTAAAGAGCAAAAGAAGCAAAATACCCTTACAAAGGCAGCCAATTTAATTGCGCTATCGTTTGCTGATGAAAAGAATAAGAATTTTTCGGCGGCATTAAAAAAACGCATTCAGGCATTTGGAATCTTAAATCCGTATTTAAATGAAGAGATCGTTTTTGATCCTACTCAAAGTAATGGAATTAATAATGTGTTTGAACTAACTAATTTGATCCAAAATCAATTACAAACAATTACAATTGTTCAGCCGCAAGTGATCCCTGTGGTAAAACCGTATCAGCCTAATTACAATTCGATCATTTTTAAAGTAAATACTAGCAATGGAGCTGCGCTAAATGATTTTCCTTTTTTCCTTCATAGTGATGATGAGTATTTAAAAATAGAGGAGCATGTGGGCACCAACTCAAACGGCGAGATACAATTAAAGATCAATGGTGTTGAACCTCAATTTCAATTATCATCAGTTACATTTAATCCTGATATCGAAAAATTAATTGCAAACGATTCAGTTGGTAAAGCAAGTATTACGCTCTTAAAACAATTCATTCAAACACCCGCTTTAAAAGTTCAGGTAAATATTGAACCGATCAGCATTTTTATTCAATCTAAAGAAAGTAATTTTGGCAAGCAGCTTCCTACTAACATGATCGAACAATACGTTCAACAAAAATTTACAGGGCAAGAAATAAAGATCATTGACAATATCAAAGCAAGCGATTATGTGATAGAGTTAGATGCAAATACTACGGAAGATATTAGTAGTGATGTTTTGCAGAGGAATTTTGATCTTGATCTGGCACAATTAACCATTAATGTTGCCTTAAAGAACACTAAAGGTGAAGTGCTTTATAAGAATTTGGTGACCGATATCTTCGGATACGCTAATAGCTCAGAAAAGGCCGGAATAAACGCCTATAGTAACACTAAGCTTAAGGTTCGCTTAAGCGAATCGCTTTTCTTTATGAAGCGCAAAATGATAATCTATTGATTTTTAAAGGCTTAATACAGGTCAAGCCTCTTATGAAAACCGTTGATTGTTAGTAAACCTCCCATTTATTCACACCTAAAACGCTCCTCAACTATTATATTTGCACGTTTATTAATTGAACCTGTACTTTAATGGCTAAGAAGGATAAGAAGAACTACAACCCTGATGATAATGACAATAACCAGTTATTTTCTGGTGACGGACATGGTGAAGTTGATCGCGTATTACACGTATCGGGGATGTTCAAGAACTGGTTCATTGATTATGCCAGTTATGTTATTTTAGAACGTGCTGTTCCTGCACTCGAAGATGGTTTAAAACCTGTACAACGCAGGATCCTGCATAGTATGTGGGAGTTGGAAGACGGTCGCTATAACAAAGTTGCAAATCTTATTGGTAACACCATGAAATATCACCCACACGGTGATGCAAGTATAGGTGATGCTTTAGTTTCGGTTGGACAAAAAGATCTTTTGATCGATTGCCAAGGTAACTGGGGAAATACATTTACAGGTGATAGCGCTGCAGCGCCTCGTTATATTGAAGCGCGTCTTTCAAAATTTGCCTTGGATGTAGTATTCAATCCAAAAACTACTGAATGGATCTTAAGTTACGATGGTAGAAATAAAGAACCGGTAACTTTACCAATGAAATTTCCTTTGCTATTAACGCAAGGTGTTGAAGGTATTGCGGTAGGTTTAGCGTGTAAAATATTACCACATAACTTTAATGAGTTAATTGATGCTTCTATTCAGGTTTTAAAAGGAAAGAAAGCACATATAT
>CAYYUS010000739.1:0-1813 GCA_964474925.1 uncultured Akkermansia sp.
GAAATATAAATTTTAATACATCCTCGGGTACAGGAATTACAATAACAAGTGGGGGGTTTAATTTGATCGCCAATAAAACATATAAATTAGAAGCTGCAATTGGAGGACAATCAGGTGGATATGCTTATTACGCATGGGTTGACAATTCTAATAATTTATTACCAGGTGGAAGTATTGGTGCAGTTATGAAAGCAGGTCAAGCATATACGGATGCACCTCAGGATAAAGCAGTTGTTTATTTTACCCCAACAGTTGATACAAGAGTTTTTTTAAGAGTGTATAATTTATCAGGGACACTAACAGCTTATGCGCCATCCTTATCTACAAATTTCGCAAGTACATGGGCAAGTATTCAGCAAGTAGGATCTTCCGCAATTATAAACCCATGGACACTTTCAGGTACAAATACTTATAATACAACTGGGAATGTGGGTATTGGAACAAATAATCCGTCTAACACTTTGCATTTAGAAAATGGAAATTCATTCGGGACAGACCCAGGGCTTACTTCAAGCCCTGGTTTATACATTTACAATAATAATAATGCCTCTACAACGGCCCATGCAACGGCTACCATAAGAACTAACGGTAATGGAGGTGGGAATCCTTATTTATCTTTCGATATTGCCAGTATAAGAGGCTATTCTATGGGAATAGATAACGCTGATGCAGATAAATTTAAATTCCATACCAATTGGAGTCTTAATAATAGCGCTACACCAGCGTTAACAATTACTTCAGATGGTCGTGTGGGAATGGGAACATCTTCACCTGCGGCTGGTTTGCATGTAGCATCTTCTGTTACTCAGGCAGTAACAGATTATGGGTATTTAGCTCCAGGTGGTACTGTTGGACGAAGTGTCGCAAATCAGAATATTAATTATTCTATTCAAGCAGATCAAAGAATAAGGACGCCAGAAATTAATACAATTTCAGATGTTCGAATTAAAAAAAATGTAGTTCCATTAAATACATCTAAGCAATTAGCTGAATTGAATAAACTTAAGACTGTAAATTATTCCTATATCGACCAATTAACAAATGGAAATAATAATAAAACAGGATTTATTGCTCAGGAAGTTGAAGCAGTAAATAACCAATTTGTCAATCAATCTGCTGATTTTATCCCATCTGTTTTTGCTTTAGCAAAATCTGCAACTCTTTTTAATAATTTGCTGCAAGTTACTACGGATAATCCTCATGAGTTTAAAAAAGGGGATCTTGTGAAGTTTTTTGCTGGAGGAAAAAAAGAAATCATCATGACAATTGAAAGTATAGATAATCCTCAAGTTTTCTTAGTAAAAGGATGGAATGAGTCAACTAATAATTTGTTTATTTATGGAAAAAAGGTACAAGATTTCAGGGCTATTGATTTTGACCAAATCACTGCTTTAAGTGTTGCCGCTATTCAAGAGCTAAGCAAACAAATTGATATCCTCAAAGGTGAAAATGCAAATTTGAAGAAGTCTATAACTGAAGGTATTGAAGCTAGGTTATTAAAGTTAGAGACTAAAATGAATCAATAACTCAAAGTCTAAACCGAGCCACAGGAAAAAATAAAAAAGATTACAAAAGCGTGCCACAAGGGTATATAAGAACCCCGATTTCTATATGATTTCAAAGTTCTATCTTTTGTTAAAAGATAGATTATCAATTTACTGAGACTTGTTTTTTTAAGTTCCTCTGCGTGAGGAAAACACCCCCTGAAATCGGTCAAAATCGGTCGTTTTCGGTTTTGTGAAAATGCAAGGCATTACTAATCAACGCTTTCATTTTCTCAAAAAATCTTCATAACCCTGAGGTCCCGGGTTCA
>CAYYUS010000740.1:0-1811 GCA_964474925.1 uncultured Akkermansia sp.
AATTTCCAGATGATTATCACTCTGATACACAATTGATGTTATCATTAATATCAACTGATAGAGAAAATATGCCGGATGCCTTAGTAGGATTAGCAGCTTCTGCAGCAATTGCAGTAAGTGATATTCCATTTAATGGGCCGGTAAGTGAAGTACGTGTTGCAAAAGTTGATGGTAAATTAGTGATCAATCCAACC
Organism: uncultured Akkermansia sp.; assembly: GCA_964474925.1. Lineage (GTDB taxonomy): Bacteria > Bacteroidota > Bacteroidia > B-17B0 > Aurantibacillaceae > Aurantibacillus. The sequence goes on from CAYYUS010000740.1 coordinate 195, forward strand.
AAAACACAAATGGTAGGTAATACTTTGGAAATGATCGTTGCTGGTAACGCAAACGACATTGCCATGGTTGAAGGTGAAATGAAAGAAGTGAGTGAAGACGAAATGTTGGAAGCAATTAAATTTGCTCACGAAGCTATCAAGATTCAAATAAAAGAGATCAGTGCATTTGCGGTAAAAGCAGGTTTAAAACCAAAACGTGAATACAATCACGAAACAAATGATGCTGACTTGAAAGCAAAAGTGATGAAGGAAACTTACGATGCAGTTTATGCGGCGGCTAAGAAATTAGATCCGAATAAAAATAATCGTAAAGCAAACTTCAAAGCACCTTTAGAAGAATTTAAAAAACAATATTCGGCTGAAGAGTTGAAAGAAAAAGAAGGATTGATCAACAAATATTATCACGAAGTAGAATACGTTGCTGTTCGTCGTTTAGCGATTGACGAAAAAGTACGTTTGGATGGTAGAAAAACAACTGATATTCGTCCTATTTGGGCAGAAGTTGGTTATTTACCTTCGCCGCATGGAAGCGCCGTATTTACACGTGGTGAAACACAATCCTTAACTACTGTAACTTTAGGAACACCATTAGATAAATTAAGAATTGATGGTGCTTTTAATCAAGGTGAAGAAACATTTATGCTGCATTATAACTTCCCGGGATTTAGTACAGGTGAAGCAAAACCAAATCGTGGTGTTGGCCGTAGAGAAGTTGGTCACGGTAATTTAGCGTTACGTGCACTTAAAAAAGTGGTGCCAACTGATTCTGGTTATACCATTCGTATTGTAAGTGATATTTTAGAAAGTAATGGTTCATCAAGTATGGCAACCGTTTGTGCTGGTACATTAGCATTAATGGATGCAGGTATCAAGATCTCTAAACCGGTTGCGGGTATTGCCATGGGTTTGATCACAGATGAAAAAGGAAACTATGCTATTTTATCTGATATCTTAGGAGATGAAGATCATTTAGGAGATATGGACTTTAAAGTGTGTGGTACAAAAGACGGTATTACTGCAGTTCAAATGGACCTTAAAGTAAATGGTTTACCGTATGAAGTAATGGCTCAGGCTATGAAACAAGCGCGTGATGGACGTTTACATATTATGAATGAGATGCTGAAAGCAATTGATGCGCCTCGTGAAGATTATAAATCACACGCACCTCGTTTCGAGAAAATTGTTATCCCGGGCGAATTTATTGGAGCTGTAATAGGGCCAAGCGGAAAAGTGATCCAAGAAATGCAACGTGCAACGGGAGCAACTATTGTAATTACAGAAGTTGACAAGACCGGTGTAGTTGAGATCTTTGGAGAGAACAAAGAAAGCGTTGAAGCTGCAAAAACAAGGATCAGACAAATAGTAGCTGTTCCGGAAGTAGGCGAAATTTACGAAGCAAAAGTAAAAACGATCATGCCTTACGGTGCGTTTGTTGAAATTATGCCGGGTAAAGATGGTTTATTACACATTAGCGAATACGATTGGAAACGTATTGATACGTTAGAAGGCGTAATTAAAGAAGGAGATATCATTCAAGTAAAATATGTTGGTGATGATCCTAAGACCAAAAAATAAAATTGAGCAGAAAAGCTTTGTTACCAAAACCGGAAGGTGTAA
>CAYYUS010000741.1:0-1807 GCA_964474925.1 uncultured Akkermansia sp.
TCTACTGATCCTTAGCACATGTGTTTTTCCTTTTTTTGGCGGGATGAACTTTTCAATTTTATCGCTAAAGAAAATAATTCCAATTTTATCATTGTTGGTTGAGGCCGAAAAAGAGATCACCGCGCACAACTCAGTGATCAGATCTTGTTTGATCTTTTCATAGGTACCAAATAATCCGCTTGCACTAACGTCCACTAACAACATTACACTCAACTCACGCTCTTCTTCAAATATTTTTACAAAGGGTGCGTTAAATCGCGCAGTAACATTCCAATCGATCGAACGCACATCATCACCGGGTGTATATTCGCGAACTTCCGAAAAAGCCATACCACGTCCCTTAAAGGCACTGTGATACTCTCCCGAAAAGATCTGTTTACTTAATCCACGGGTTTTGATCTCTATTTTTCGGACTTTTTTTAGAAGCTCTGCGGTTTCCATCTTAATATTTAATTTCTAATGTTGAATTAACTGAACGAAAAACTCATCATTCATAAATCATCATTTATAATTACTATGGAACTTCAACTGTATTTAAAATTTCAGTAATGATATGCTCGCTAGTGATATTCTCTGCTTCCGCTTCGTAAGTTAAACCAATACGGTGACGCATCACATCCAAGCTAACAGCACGAACGTCTTCAGGAATAACATATCCTCTACGCTTGATGAACGCATATGCTTTTGCGGCCAATGCTAAATTAATGGAAGCACGCGGTGATCCACCATAAGAAATTAATCCTTCAAATTTTTGAAGACGATAATCTTTTGGGAAACGTGATGCAAAAACAATATCAACAATATAACGCTCAATTTTTTCATCCATGTAAACATCGCGTACAACGCTTCGCGCTTTTACGATCGAATCAGGATTTAAAATAGCATTTGGTTTTGGCATTCCTTCAGGAGAAATATTAGATTGGATGATCTTACGCTCATCTTCTTTTGTTGGATAACCAATAACAACCTTCAACATAAAACGATCCATTTGCGCTTCAGGCAATGGATAAGTTCCTTCTTGCTCAATTGGATTTTGAGTTGCTAAAACTAAGAACGGATTTGGAAGTTTAAATGTTTCCTCACCAATGGTAACTTGTTTTTCTTGCATGGCTTCTAACAAAGCCGATTGCACTTTTGCCGGAGCACGATTGATCTCATCGGCCAAAACAAAATTCGCAAAAATTGGACCTTTCTTAATGGTAAATGCTTCTTGCTTTTGGTTATATATCATTGTACCAATAACGTCGGCCGGTAAAAGATCAGGTGTAAATTGCACGCGACTGAATTTTGCATCAATACATTTTGCGAGTGTGTTGATCGCTAATGTTTTTGCCAAACCCGGAACACCTTCTAATAAAATATGTCCGTTACTTAGCAATCCAATGAGCAAACGTTCAACCATGTACTTTTGCCCAACGATGACTTTATCCATTTCAACGCCGAGCATGTCAACGAATGCACTTTCGCGCTGAATTTTTTCGTTAATTTCATTAATATCTACCATAAATTTTAGATGTAAAGATGAAGCGTAAATATAGCGAGGATGCGGGTTTGAGCAGGTTTGAGCGCTGTTAAAATTTGTTAAGCTCTGTTGGGTAAAACGCGATGCAAAATACACTCCAAAAACCCCTGCGAATTAGGTAAATCAAGGCTTTTTAAATACCTTTGCTTGATCAGGAGTTAACACAATTTATGATGATGGCAACACTTACAAAAAGCGAACAGCTCATTGAGTTAGAGGAAAAATATGGTGCGCATAATTACCACCCTATCACTGTAGTTATTGAAAAAGGCGAAGGTGTTTTTG